>JAAAOH010000261.1 GCA_009908925.1 Spirochaetota bacterium
GAGCTCTCCGACCAGTATTCCGCGCAGGGTCGCAAAAACATCTGGGGCACGGTACCCCACGTTGTGGAGATGCAGTCGGAGGCGGGTGCCGCGGGCGCCGTGCACGGCGCATTGACCACTGGCGCGCTCACGACGACGTTCACGGCATCTCAGGGCCTGCTGCTGATGATCCCGAACATGTATAAGATTGCCGGGGAGCTCTCCCCGACCGTCTTCCATATCGCCGCCCGCTCGGTCGCCTCTCAGGCGCTCAGCATCTTCGGCGATCACTCAGACGTCATGGCCGCGCGCGCCACAGGCTTCGGCCTTCTCTCGTCCAACAGCATCCAGGAAGTAAGTGACATGGCGCTCATCGCCACCGCAGCCTCTCTCGAGAGCCGCGTGCCCTTCCTGCATTTCTTCGACGGCTTCCGGAGCTCGCACGAGATCCAGAAGGTCGAAGAGGTTCAATACGAGACGATGAAGAAGATGATCAAGCCGGAGACTGTCCACGCGCACCGCATGCGTGCGCTCGACCCCGAGCATCCCTCGATCCGCGGCACGAGCCAGAACCCGGATGTCTTCTTTGCCGCCCGCGAGACGGTCAACAAATACTACGATGCGACGCCGGCTATCGTTCAGGACGTGATGGACCGCTTCAAGAAGCTTGCCGGCCGCGAGTACAAGCTGTTCCAGTACGTCGGACACCCCGAGGCGGAACGTGTGGTCGTGATGATGGGCTCCGGCGCCGAAACAATGGACGAGACCGTCACCCACCTCGCGGAGCAGGGCGAGAAGGTCGGTATGATCAAGGTCCGCCTCTACCGTCCATTCAGCCTCGAGCATCTCGCCGAAGCCCTTCCCGCGACGGTCAAGGCGATCTGCGCCCTCGACCGAACCAAGGAGCCCGGCACCTACGGCGAGCCCATGTACGAGGACATGAAGTCCTCCATCCCCGAGATGATCTCCAGCGGCAAGGCCGCGTTCAAGAAAATGCCGGTCGTCGTCGGCGGCCGCTACGGTCTCGGCTCCAACGAGTTCAATGCCGGCATGGCCAAGGCGGTGCTCGACAACCTCAAGGAATCGAACCCCAGGGATCACTTCACCGTCGGCATCGAAGACGACGTAACCCACACGAGCCTCGCATACGATGAAGACTTCCGTCCGGCCGACGTGAACTTCCACCGCGCCATGTTCTACGGTCTCGGCTCCGACGGTACCGTGGGCGCGAACAAGAACTCGATCAAGATCATCGGAGAGGCCACCGACAACTTCGCGCAGGGATACTTCGTCTACGACTCGAAGAAAGCCGGTGCGCAGACCGTCAGCCATCTCCGCTTCGGCAAGCAGCCGATCAAGAGCACGTACCTCATCCAGAAGGCAAGCTTCCTCGCATGTCATCAGTTCAGCTTCCTCGAGAAGTTCGACATGCTCAGCCACGCCGAGGACGGCGGCACCTTCCTCCTGAACGCCCCCTACTCCGCCAAAGAGATCTGGGCGCATCTGCCGAAGGAAGCACAGAAGCAGATAATCGACAGGAAGCTCGACTTCTACGTGATCGACGCAAACCGGATCGCGGACGAGATGGGGATGGGCAATCGCATCAACGTCATCATGCAGACCGCGTTCTTCAAGATCTCCGGTGTCATTCCCGCCGACGAGGCCATCAAGCTCATCAAGGATGCCATCAAGAAGACCTACGGCAAGAAGGGCCAGGACATCGTCGATAAGAATATCTCGACGGTGGACGCCGCCCTCGAGAACATCGAGAAAGTCGACGTTCCGAAGAAAACCGACAGCGACACCCACATACTGCCGCCGGTCCCCGAGGACGCGCCGGACTTCATCAAAGAGGTCACCGGCAGGATAATCGCCGGCAAGGGCGATACGATCCCCGTATCCAAGCTGCCCGACGACGGGACCTATCCCACCGGCACGACCAGGTACGAGAAACGAAACATCGCCCAGGCCATCCCCGTGTGGGACCCCGAGGTCTGCATCCAGTGCGGCGACTGCTCGACGGTGTGCCCCCACGCCACCATCCGCATGAAGGCCTACGACGAGAAGTATCTCGAGAAAGCACCCGAGACCTTCAAGTCCACCAACGCAATGGGCAAAGATCTCAAGGGCATGAAGTTCACCCTTCAGGTCGCCCCCGAGGACTGCACCGGATGCGGCGTCTGCGTGGAGATCTGCCCGGCCCACAAGAAGGTCGACGGCAAGAAGACCGAGCGGAAAGCCATCAACCTGGAACCCCAGATCCCCCTGCGTGAGCAGGAGGCGGCAAACTGGAACTACTTCCTCAACGAGATCCCCAACACCGATCCGAGCCTCATCAAGCGTAACACCACCAAGGGCTCGCAGTTCCTCGAGCCGCTCTTCGAGTTCTCGGGCGCCTGCGCCGGCTGCGGTGAGACGCCGTATGTGAAGCTTATGAGCCAGCTCTTCGGCGATCGCGCGGTTATCGCGAACGCCACCGGCTGTTCGTCCATCTACGGTGGTAATCTGCCGACCACACCGTACACTCAGCGTGCCGACGGCCGGGGACCCTCCTGGTCAAACAGCCTCTTCGAGGACGCCGCGGAGTTCGGCTTCGGCATGCGACTGACCGCGGATAAGCTCGCCCAGTACGGGCAGGAGCTCATCGATCGGGCACTCACCGAGGGCACGAAGGGCGTCGATCCGAAGGTGCTGCAGGATATCAAGGGCAACGCACAGGATACACCCGAAGCTATCGAGGCGCAGCGAGCCAACGTCGACACCCTCAAAGACCAGCTCAAGAAACTCGGGACGGACGAGGCCAAGGAGCTCCTCTCCGCCGCCGATTACCTGATCAAGAAGTCTGTCTGGATCCTCGGTGGTGACGGATGGGGCTACGACATCGGCTACGGCGGCCTCGACCACGTGATCGCCCAGGGCCGAAACGTGAACATTCTGCTCCTCGACACCGAGGTCTACTCGAACACCGGCGGTCAGATGTCCAAGGCGACGCCCATCGGCGCCATCGCCAAGTTCGCCTACGCCGGTAAGACCCTCAAGAAGAAGGACCTCGGCCTCATGGCGATGACCTACGGCTACGTCTACGTGGCTCGGGTCTCGATGGGCTACAACCGCATGCAGACCATCAAGGCAATGCTCGAGGCGGAAGCCTACGACGGCCCCTCCATCGTCATCGCCTACTCCAACTGCATCGCACACGGTATCGATATGTCGAAGGGCATGGATCAGCAGAAAGCGGCGGTTACCAGCGGTCTGTGGCCGCTCTACCGCTACGATCCGACCCTCGAGGCAGAGGGCAAGAACCCGCTGCAGCTCGACTCCAAGGAGCCGTCGACCGACCTCTCCGACTATATGTACAAGGAGATCCGGTACCGGTCGCTCAGGCAAAGCAACCCCGAGGTTGCCCAGGAACTGCTCGAGAAGGCGGAGAAGGGGGTCACCTCTCAATGGGACCTCTACAAGTACCTCGCCGACAAGCCGGGCTCGGCCGAAGGCTGAGCCTCGGGCGCGGTACGCCGCCGACGCACCCACAGACGCGCACGCACGCGTCATATAGAAAGAGCCCGGAAGCAATTCCGGGCTCCTTTTTTTGGCGAGGTTGTCGGTTGTCGGTTTTCGCAGAACGCCGGGCCGAAGAGCGGCGGGTCCTGCCGGGACGCACATGCGCCGCGGCGGCGCCGCAGCCTCGCCCGCAGTGGCACGTCGCCGAGCGGCGACCGGGGGATCGGTCCCTTCGCGGACCCGGCGGCTACGTTGACTCCGGTGGCTGTATCACGATCTGCTCGAAGGTTGCCTGAATGACCTTGGAGGCGTCCTCCGCATCACGTTTCGGCACACGCGCGTCCTGCCACAGTGATTTTGCAAAGAACTTCCGGATGGTCTCGATGAGATCCTCTGCGTTGTAGAACACGTAGGAGAAGTTCGCACCCTGGCTCTTGAGAATGGTGAAGGACCCGTAGGTCATAACCGGTTCGCGGCCGATCATGATCTTGTCCTGCCGCCGGGTCGTGTGGATGGTGAGCTCCTTGAACCGGTAGGGGATGTGCTCCATATGGCTGCGGTAAGTCGGCTCAACGTGCTTCTTCGAGTAGTTTGCCGGCTCGACGAGAACGAACACTTTCTGCCCGTCCGCCTGGAAGGTCAGCCCGTCCTCCCCCGGAAAAATATCTTTCACGTTGTTGTAGGAGGTAACCTCGTACTTCGTGTAGGTCGAGCTCTCATCGAAGAACGTGCTGATTATGTAGCCGCCGTCGGTCGGCAACTCGCTGTTTCGGTACGCTGAGAACAACTCTTTCATCTCTGCCATGCTTCACCTCGCAGTCTCGTCCGTTTGGTATGATTGTATGCAAAAGCATACGATCCGTCAAATACTTCCACTATGCTTGCGACACGTCGCCGACGGGGGGTATACTGAATCCCGCCATGACCGTCCATACGGCATATGACATCCTCAGCCTCCCCCACAATGCGACCGCGCGCGACCTCCTGCTTGCATATCGCCGCCTCGTCAAACGCTACCACCCCGACTATAACGTCGACCGGCAAGCATGGTCTACCGAGAAGATGACCAGCATCAACCTCGCCTACGAGACCGTGCGCGCCGTTCTCTCCTCACCGGAGCCCCAGGCGCGCGCCGCACGGCGGAGCGCAGACAACGAGCCGGGGACGACGTTCGAGGAGCGGGAAGCCGCGCACAGGAGCCATTTCTCGCGACGGGGCGGCTCACCGGGCGCCCGCACGCCCCGTCCTGACGCCGCCCCCCGACCCGACACCTCCGGCGCCGGTGCTGCGACCGTCTCGCCGCAGTTCAGTCGCATTTTCGATAAGCCCTGGCAGTTCGTGGTCGACGGCCTGTACGTCTACTATCAGTACGGCCTCGAGAACGTTCACATGCGGCGCGAGGGCGTCCATCGTTTCCGTTATCGCCAGGCCGTCAAGAGCGTCAAAGACGGCATCGCCGGACTCGACCCCCTCGACCAAGACACCGTCACAGCCGCCGACGCCGAGCGCCTCGCCGCAGCCCGCGGCTTCTCCCGCGCGTTTCTTCAAAACATGCTCATCGAAAAGTATTACATACCGTCTCGCGCCGGCCCCGAGCTCAAAGCATACAATCACTACAACGCCGGGAGCCGCCATCTCGACCAGGCCATCAAGCTCCGCTTCTGCCGCGAGCTCCGCCTCCCCCACGAACCGCCGGTGGGCAGCGGCATGCTCCACGTCGTTCAACACGAGCTCATTACCGTAATCGCCAAGTACACCGACAGCACCTGGGTCCCCGAGTCCATGATCAAAATGCACCTCCTCGACCGCTTCAACGCGGTGGTCGAGGCCCGGCTCTCCGCCTGAGGGGCACGTCCCCGCCGGCCCTTAACCCCGCCCCGACGCACTGCTCTCTACCCGACTGCGGCCCCCTGCCTCGGGACACGCCCGTCTGGCGCTCCCCGAGCAAGCTCGAGGTCGCGCGACGGGCGCGCCCCGGGCGCGGGGCCGCCCTCGTTTGCAGGGAGTGCGTCGGGGGCGTGGCGTCGTGCATGGTCGGGCGGCGGGGTACGCTTGGGGGACGGAGCCGGTCTCGGGCGGCCACCGGGACCGCTGAGGGCCTCCGGGGTCGCCGGTGAGGATTGTCGCGGGGTGGGCGGGGTCGGGCTCTCCGCTGCAATTCCTCCCCGACCACTTATGAGTGGTCGGGTGCGGGATTTCCGCTTCG
>JAAAOH010000059.1 GCA_009908925.1 Spirochaetota bacterium
CACCAGGTTCGCCACCGCCGTCGCAGGCGAAACAGCCCAGAGATCACCGTTTCGGTAGCGCACGAGGGGCCCGTCGAGACGTTGCAGAAGCTGGCGTCGGTCGAACATCGGCGCCACTTCGGCATCCTGTATGATTACACTCGCACCCTGCCCTCCTGTCCCCGCGGCTCCGGCGTCGTCCCCAGCGCCGCGTTCAGGCGGTGCGCCGGGAACCGAGGCGTCGAACTCGAGCACATAGTAATTGGTCGGCTCGATCCGTTGAGAGAGACACCCTGAGAGCAGCAGTGCGGACACGAGAACCAGTGAGGCGGACAGGACGATTCGCAGCTTCATTGCCGGCTCCATAATGCTACCGCGCCATGCATCGACCACGGCATGCTCCTATCGTATCAGCCTCGACGGGTCTTCACTGATAGTGATGGCGAAGTTATTGAGGTACTCGAGCGTCTCCTCGAGCAGAGCGAGGGAATCGAGAAGCCCGTCCTCTCCGGCCACAAGCACGGACTCGATGTTGCGGATGCTGTCCTCCGTCTGCGCGACGGTGCGGTTGAGGTTTTCCAGCAGACCGCGCAGGTCGTTTCCCTCTGCGTTGTCGGTGAGCTGCGAAACGGCAACGTTCAACTCCGAAGCCGTGGCCGAAAGCGTTTCCGCGGCGACCTGAATCTCGATAACGGTCTGCGAGAGCGGCTCCCGGGTCTCCGCCACGAAGCCGTCTACGTTTCGCATGATGCGGCTGATGCGCCCGCGGTTCTCGCTCAGTATTCCCGAGATATCCCGGAGGGCGGACTCCACCTCCGCACGGTTCTCCTCACGCAGAAGCTCCGAGAGGCGAAAGACCACGAACTCGAGCTCGTTCGCGATGTTGGTTGCGGGCTCGGTCAGCCGGTCGATCGTTGACGGCTGCGCAGGAATATGTGACCGGGGCTCGAGCTCATCCGCCTCGGCCGTGGCACCGAATAGCTCGATCTCTCGAAGCCCGGTGATACCGACCGGCACGAGCCGGGCCTTTACGTCTTCGCGCAGCGGCACGTCGTCACGGATCGAGACCCGCACCACGACGTGGTCCAGGGACTCGCCGCCGAACTCGACGTCTTCCACCGATCCGACCGCGATGCCGTTGTACCTCACGGTGCTTCCTATCTCCACACCGTTCACCGAAATCTCGCGGAAATCAATGAAGTAGGCAGAGCGACTCTCGAAGGCCGTCTGCCCGGCGATGAGCGCAACAAAGCCTGCGATTGCCACGAATCCCAGCGCCAGAAAGAGTACCACCCGCATATTCTCCGCTCGAGTAGCCACGCTTCGACTGTAGCAGACTTCTACCCCGTTTCCAACTATTCGCCGCGACGTATGCGAACGAGATACGCGTTGGGCTGTCCGCCTCCGAAGTAGATGGTGACGGGGTGATAGTAGCCGTCGAGAAACCGCTGTTCGGTGGGCAGCGGAACGCCGGCGCTGCGGGACGCCACCAGACTCCGCTGCGCCAGAATCCGTGACGCCGCGGCGGTGTAACCGGGTTGCTCCGCGCCTATGACCAGCGTCAGCCGGTCCGCCAGCTTCCGGTAGCGCGCGTCGGTGGGACGGTCCCCGGGGATCGCGCCCCCTTTCCACCACCTGCGCGCGTAGGATTTGAGGGCGGCTCGCGGAATGGCCGGCGGAGGCGAATAGCTCCCGCCACCGTAGAAAAAGCGCTCGTAGTCGAACTGCGCCCGGCGGTTTTCGGCAAGCCGATCCTTCATCTCCCCGCGCGCGATCCGAATCAATGCCTCGCGCCAGGACGCAACGGCGCCGGGCAAATCCTCCACACCGTGATAATGCAGGTGATCCCAGCCCTCCGGGTCGCGAAAATGCGCACCGGCGGCAGCCTGGGGAGAGCCCGATGGCGCAAGCCGGTAACGGATGTGAACGTGGTCGAGTCCGCGCCGACCGACAGAGTCAATGTATCCCTTGCGCTTGATATGGGTGATGTCCGCAGCGAGGCGCGGGAGGACCGATCGGCCCACGTAGCCGCCGTAGCGCCTGGCCTTCGCCTCGCCCCAGCGTTCGATGGTCTCCGTATCCACCCCCGGCACGCCGGTCCGCTGAGGGCGCCCCGGCTGTGGGCCTTCGTGCAGTATGGCCGGTCGCAGACCCGCGCAACCGGAAAGCAGCGCCGCGGCCGCGCCGAGGAGTGCCGCAAGCACGGCGACCCTTCGGCAACGCCGGACGCGGGCCCGTCCCCAGCCGCGGCCCCGGACCCGAACTGAGGCCCGTCCCCAGCCGCGGCCCCGGACCCGAACTGGGGCCCGTCCCCAGCCGCGGCCCCGGACCCGAACTGGGGCCCGGCCCGGCTCCCGGCGCCCGGTCACGACGCCGATGCGAGAGCGGCGCGTACCTCCGCGACGAACTCGCCGATCGGACGCCGCACGCTGAGCTCGGCCTCCCCGTCGAGCGGCGTCTCCGACAGGGTGACGATGAGGAGCGCCGCTCCGTTTCGTTTGGCCACCTCGGGAATAGCTGCGGCCGGATACACTACGAGGGTGGAGCCAAAGACCACCATGCAGTCGCAGCTTCGGGCAAGCTCATCGCCGCGCTCGATGGTTCGCGCATCGAGCTGCTGACCGAACGAGATGGTATTTGGTTTTAGAAGCCCGCCGCACGCCGGGCAGCGCGGCCCCTCCCCCTTGAGATCGAGCGACCGAAACACCTCATCGGAGTCGACTCGATAGGAGCACGAGAGGCATGTGGTTTCCAGGGTATTGCCGTGGAGATTAACCACGCTGTCGGACGGTAGGCCGCTCTTCTCGTGCAGGCCGTCAATGTTCTGCGTGACAACGCCGAGGAGGCTCCCGCCGCGATGAAGATCGACGAAGAACTCATGCCCCGGGTTGGGGAGGGCGTCACGTATGGCGGGCCAGGTCTCCGCCTTCCGCTGCCAGTACAGCAGCCGCTTCTCGGGGTTGTGTACGAACTCGTCGAAGTATACCGGCTGAAAGCGATTCCAGATTCCCCCCTTGCCCCGGTAATCGGGGATCCCCGACTCGGTGCTGATGCCGGCCCCTGTGAACCCGACCACGCGCTCAGAGCGTGAGACGATATCGACGAAACGATCAATTTCCGCATTCATTTTGTCTTCAACTCTCGCACACATATGCTATCATAGCGCAGACTCCACATCCACCGGAGGGAACATGCTCATTGTGCTGCTGAGTGACTTCGGCGTGTCGGACTCCTACGTCGGTGTCATGAAGGGTGTCATGTCCGGCCTTGCGCCGAACATTCATCAAGTGGACCTCACTCACGACGTGCCGGCATTCGATGTCCTTGCCGGCTCGTACCTGCTGTATTCGGCCTGGAACTATTTTCCCAAGGGCAGCGTGTTCCTGGCCGTCGTCGATCCGGGCGTCGGCACCGCGCGCCGGGAACTGGTCGCATCGAGCGGGGGCAAAGTGCTCATTGCACCGGACAACGGGATCGTCTCTCTTCTCAAACGCATGAACCCGGATACCCGCTGTTTCCGGGCGCGGCAGGATCTCCTGGAGCAGATTCGGCTCGAGAAGCCGGCCTGGGCCAACACGTTCGACGGCCGCGATGTGTTCTCACCCCTTGCCGCACTTGCCGGGGCCGAGGGCCTCGTGCGGGTTCGCGGGGCCGAGGTGAAAGATCCGGTTCTCATCGACGATGTGCGGTCGGCCGCAGACACCTCCAACGCGACGCTCAGCGGCAAGATCATGCACATCGACCACTTCGGGAACTGCATCAGCTCCATCCATTACCAGGACGCCCGGGCGCTCTACGGCGGCGACGGCCCCGAGGACGCGACCTCCCGCGTTCGCCTCGGAAACGCACTGGAAGTCGCCGGCATCCGCTCGACCTACTCGGATGTCGAGCCGGGGCAGGCGGTGGCCTACTGGGGAAGCGTCGGTTTCCTCGAAATCGCCGTACGAAACGGCCACGCGGGTTCGACGCTCGGCATCAACCGCGGTGATGAGGTGACCGTCAGTCCGGGACCGGACCGGGCGTGAAGGTCTTGGTACGCAGCGCACCGAGGTAATGGTCGGCGAGGAAGCCCAGCGGTTTTGCGGCGATCTCGAATTTCTCAGAGAGTTCGGCCAGCACCGCACGTGCTTCCTCGGCTGCGGGATCCGGAAGGCGGGCGGCCTCCTTGTAGAAGTACTTGCCGCACTCGTGGTAGTCCTCTATCCGCTTCTTCTCGCGGTTTCGCACCAGCCGCCGAGTGTTTCCCTCCCCCGCCACCGTCGGCAACAGGTACTCGGGGAAAATGCTCACCGTGAACAGACAAAGGTCGGCTATTCGCTTATAGACGGCGTATCGCCGCGACTCGTCAGCGACCTCACCGAAGCGAATGAGGCTCTCCAAGTCGAAATCGCTGAAGGAGTGCCGGCGCCAGATTCCGGGCCGCACGGGAATGGTCACTGACACCGAGCGCACCTTCGAGAACGAAGCGAGCATCCTCGAGAGGTATACGAGCACCGGCTTCTGCGCAAGCAACTGCACGATGAACTTCGTGTCGAAGATCACCATCATCCGATTCGTGCCCTTCTCGAAAGTGAACGGGCGCGTCCGCAGATCTTCGCGGGCACGGATCAGAAGCACCGCAAAGAGTAGCCGCGGGGTGAGATCGAGAACGGGGTCCGGGTTTTCGAGAAGATGATCGGCGAGCGCGGCGTCGGCGACCATACCGTCGACGATATCCTCGTCGTCGCGGAGCATGGCAACGACGCGATCGACATCGGCCCGCTGCGGCATGAAAAAGCCCGCCAGGAATCGGAGATCCTTCTCGTCGAACTCCCACCGGGGCTGCATGTCATACCTCCACACCAAATATGATCACAAGGCCGCCGGTTCGCCAACTGTTGACAGGAGGCGGAACCGCACCTACAATATAGATACAATCCGTGGACATACTTGCGAAATCCGCAAATCCACTCCAAGAGGAGACTATTATGAAGACGAAGGTCGATGCAGATCTCTGTACCGCGTGTGAGCTGTGCACCAGCACGGTGCCCGAAGTTTACCAGATGGGCGACGAAGTTGCCGAGGTGATCGTTGACGAGGTCCCCTCGAACCTCGAAGACGCGGTGAAGGAAGCGGCCGAAGACTGCCCCGTGGAAGCCATCACCATCGAGTAGCGTCGCCACGATTGCAGCAACGCATGCGGGGACGGTCCACGAGGCCGTCCCTTTTTTGTAACTTACGGAAATGAATGTCATAGAAGACGCGTCCCAGGTGGACGATATCCTCGCGACCGAGGGCATGAAGTTGCTCTATCTCTCTCGACCCGACTGCGGCGTGTGCACCGCGCTGAAACCCAGGGTTGCCGCCATGCTCGAGGATTTTCCCCGGATCGCGGCCTACGACATAGACCTCGACAGATTCCCCATTCTCGCGGGCCGCTTCGAGGTGTTCACGATTCCGGCCGTGCTCGTCTACGCGGACGGCCGCGAGTTCATTCGCGAGGCTCGGTATTTCAGCGTTGAGGAGCTCGCCGGCCGTATAAACCGCTACTACGAGCTCCTGTATTCACCCGCGTAGCGGGCGCGGCCGCTGTCCGGGGCGCGGGCCGGCGCCCGGCCGGACACCGGTCCGCCGCTCATAGGCTTCCCTTGTAGATCCCCCCGTCCACGAGCAACGACACGCCGGTGATGTAGCCGGCGGCCGGTGAGGAGAGGAAGAC
>JAAAOH010000166.1 GCA_009908925.1 Spirochaetota bacterium
CAGAAACGTGATGGTGTGCGCCGGGATCCAGAAGAGCGGGATGGTCTTCTTGTAGACAAAACCCCACATTTTGTCCCAGTTGATCTTCCCGAGGAGGGGACGGAGGTTGAACGTGGCAAGCGGAAACCGCCCGCCGTGCTCTCCGATGTAGGTATCGGTCAGGTGATGCGTCATCATCATAACCGGCGCAAAGATGATGTTCATGAACACCGAAATGCTGAACGCCCGAAGCAGACTCATGGCCGGCCCCGGATCGCTGAGATCGGCGAAGAACGTCGCCGCGACGCCCTGCGAGAAGATCCCGAAAGCGATCCAGATGAACACCCCGAGCACGCCCCAGACCAGCGCCTTGGGCAGCAGTCCGAACGCGGGAGGAAGGTAGCTGCCCGTGCGCAGGCGCGCGACGAGCATCTCGCCGAAGGTGGCGAGCACCGCGAACTTGAGAAAGGAGAGCGCGGCCGGGAAGTCCGCGTAGAGGTCGGCGTATCGGGCATACGTAGGCGGATAGACGAAGATGAAGACAACCAGCGCCACGAATGCGACGGCACCCAGATCCCATACCAAGCGTGCTCCTCGCGCCGTGGATGACGAACATGATCCGTTCACATGCATGCTCCCAGAGAAAACGTGAATCACTCGATACTGCACCCGAATGTGCGTATCTCGCAAGCGCAAAGCTGACAAACTGACCGTAACAGATAGATTGATCGGAGTGCGTAGCGTACGCCGGTGGGATCGTGCTCCGGCTGCCGGCCACAACGAGAAAAAACGTGTGAGTAACCGTCACGACAGGGGTATATACTTATGATACGAGGCGCCGCCGTACGGCGGCGATCCAGGGGGATGTGCCGGAGCGCGCGTTCGTGCACCCCGGCGACCGCCGATGGCCACAGTCCTAATCGGTCCGATCGATGCTCACGATCCCGAGCAGCTCGCGAACTACCTTCGTGATGAGGGCTATGATGTCTACACTGCCGCGGACATGCGGGAGCTCTTCACCTGCACGAAAGAGGCTGCAATCGACGTCGTCATCGCGGAGACGGGGTCCGGACACCGGAAACTCGCCAGGTTAGTATCGGCGGTCGAGACCCACAACGCCGGCACGCTCCTCATTGCCGTCACCAACCGCATCCGTGACTCGCTTGCGAGAAGTGAGGTGGTGTCACGGGTATTCGATATCGTCGAAAAGCCGGTGCGCGCGCCGGAAGTGCTCGTTCGGGTGCGGAAGGCCCTTGAGACGAAACGGCTTCGAAACGAAGCTGCAAGTCTGCGTGGGGAGCGAAAGATTATCTACCGAGCCGATGAGCTCGTCGCGAAGAGCCGTGAGATGCAGGAGGTTCTGCGGATGGCGGAGCGCGTCGCGGCGACGGACTCGACCGTACTGCTCTCCGGCGAAACCGGCACCGGCAAGGAAATGATTGCGGCAGTGCTTCATTACAACAGCGGCCGCTCGGACCGGGCCTTCGTGCGCGTGAATTGCGCAGCTCTCCCCGAAACCCTCCTCGAGACCGAGCTCTTCGGCCACGAGCGCGGTGCGTTTACCGGTGCCGAATCCGAACGGATCGGTCGCTTCGAGCAGGCGGACGGAGGAACGCTACTGTTGGATGAGATTGGGGAACTGAGCGGCGGGACGCAGGTGAAGCTTCTGCGCGTTCTCCAGGAAAAGAAGTTCGAGCGGGTTGGGGGAACGAAGACCCTCTCGGTGGACGTCAGACTCATCTCCTCGACGAATCGTGATCTGCCCGCAGACATTGCTGCCGGCAACTTCCGCGAGGATCTGTTCTACAGGTTGAATGTGGTGAATATCCACCTTCCACCCTTGAGAGAGCGGCGCGATGATATTTTGCCGCTCGCCCGACAGTTGCTTATCCGGCATGAGCGCGAGCTGCACCAGCACGACTTGCAACTTACTCCGGACGCCGAAGCCGCCCTGCTCAATCACGACTGGCCCGGGAATATCCGTGAGCTCGAAAACGTGATAGAGCGTGCGATCATCATGAGCGAGGCGGACGAGATTTCTGCAGCCGATCTGGACCTCAGACGTGCCCGCTCACCGGCGGGGACTGCGGCAGTCTGGCTGCGGCGGGAGGGGCTCTCCGACGGCCTTCACGACGTCGAGCGCGAGACTATCCTCAGCGCCCTGGAGACGACGAACTGGGTCCAGAAAGACGCTGCGAAGCTCCTTCACATATCGCCGAGGGCACTCAACTATCGAATCCGCAAGCTCGGCATCCGCCACTCACGGTGGCGCCGGAACCGTTGAGTACGAAAACGTAATTCTCCAGTGGTTGTTCCTGTTCACGATTTCATACGGCTGCGCCGCCGCGCGCCGGAGCCCGGGCGAAATGCCTCCTGTGCGACTCGAGTTATCTCGTTTTAATAGCGAGACATAAAAAACCCTCCCTGAGCAAGCCTGCATTTGGCATGCTAGTTGCAACGTAGTTATGGGGTAACACGCAACAACCAGTCTCAGGGAGGGTGAGAGTGACCACTTACCGATCAAGAGCTACATACGTAGCTCTGCTTCTCGTTACAGTTCTTCTTGGATCCTGCGCGCAACCATTCAACTTCAATTTCGATGACGACTCGGACGATACAAACATCGACACCGACGGTCCCGTGGCAGTGACCGTCCGAGCAGAGAGCTTCACGCTCGCCTGGGATCCGCCGGCGGATGCCGTCAGCGGATACGATGTGTTCTACCGCTCTCGAGGAAGCGAGTCCTGGGTGCAGCTGGCCGACGTCGCTGCGTCCGGTAACCCAAGCTATCTCGTGTCGACCTCGTCACTGAGCTACGGCACCTACGAGTTTGCGGTTGCCTCCTACGTCGAGGGCGAGGGGCTAAGTGACTATCACACGTCACTGGACAGCAGTGCTGATCCGGGCCGCGGCTGGTACCTCGAGTGGCTAAGCGGCTGAGTGTTGATGCTCAGCGTCGGGCGGTTGCCGATTCGTGGGCACGTGCCGTTTCGAGCACGCGCTCCGCGCAGGAGGTGAGCCGGGAGAGCTCGGCATCCGTGAGCTCGAGCTCCATGGGCACGATCCCTGACGGTGAGACGCGGGAAGGGAGAGCGAGGCAGGCGTCGGCGATTCCGTAGGCACCCTCGGTCATGATGCTTACGGGGTAGATGCCGCCGTTTCCGTTTACGAGAGAGCCGATGAATGAGGCGATGGCACGGCCCGCGGCCACGAAGCCGCTGTGGTCGCCGAGCGCATTCACGATGTCGGTTCCCGCGGTACGGGTGCGGGACTCGATCGCGGAGATCGCCCCGTGTTCGAGCAAGGAGTTGAGCGGAATCCCGTCCACCGAGGCAAGGCGCGACAGCGGGATCATGGAGTCGCTGTGCATGCCCATGACGATGGCCGAGACCCGCTCTGCGTTACATCCGAGGGCCTGCGCGACGAATCGTCGGTACCGCCACTGGTCGAGCGAACACCCGAATCCGAACACCCGCAGCAGCGCCGGCCACCGGCGCCGTATAAGGTACACCAACGCTTCGCTGGGGTTCGTCACCACAATCACCGGCACCGCGGGCGCAATCGAGGCGACGTCGGCGGCTATGCCCGAGACGATACCGATATTCCCGGCCGCAAGGTCCGCCCTGGTCATGCCCTTCTGCCGCGCCATACCGGCTGTCACGACGACGAGATCGGCCTCTGAGGCTTTCCCCATGTCGGCGCAGTGCTCAAGCAGGTAGGGGTGGTCGAGTGCCTGGCAAATGTCCATTGCTTTCCCGCGGGCGCGCTCGGTTTCAATGTCATAGAGATAGACTGTCGCGTATCCCGCGCGGGCGGTCTCCAGTGCGGCGGCCGACCCGACGGCTCCGGCACCGACGAACATCACTCGCATTGGTCGCTCCTCCCCGGGTGCGCAACCGCAACCGCGATCGTGTAATCGTCCTCGTGTGAAATGGACACACTCACACCCATTCCATCGAGCTCCCGGCATACCCGGTTACTTGCATACCGCGAGCTCCGCACACGCGGCCGTCCCGCGTCGTCCCGCGTGATCTCGATCATGCGCCAGGAGAAGGCCCGGTACCAGCGCATCCCAAGTGCCTTGTAGACCGCCTCCTTGGCGGCAAGCGTGCCCGCGAAGTGCGGAAGCGGATCGTGCTTGCTCCGGCAGAAGGAGATCTCCTCCTCGGTGAAGATGTGGCCGAGAAACGACTCACCCCACCGGTTCACAGCCAACCCGAGCCGGGAGATGCGCACGAGGTCGGCGCCCACCGCGGGCGCTCGGGCAGTCGCGCCGGAAGCACCGGCAGCCGGCCGGTCATCCTCCGTCCCCGGCACGGCGCCCGGCGCGGCGGTCTCCGCCATCGCGGCAAGGGCGGCAAGGTGCTCGAGTGCGTGCTCTATGACGCGAGCTTCTCCCATCTACCGTTTCTCGGCGAAAGCTGGGCCGACCTCAGGCACCGAGTCGACGAGGGTCGGCGCGAGGTGCTGATAGCGGGTCGTTCGCCGCTTCTGATCGATGTCCGCGAAGACCCGCGCGATCTGCTCGGGCTCGAGGTCGAGCATCGCCGCCACTTTGCTCCCCGGTACTCCGTGATTCTTCGCGTAGAGGCACACATCCATTGCCGCGTAGGGCAGGGAGAAGTAGAACTCCTCCTGTGACTGGGGCATGGAATAGGTGTCGGTTGTCGGCGGGCGCGAGCGGATCTCCTCCGGGACGCCCAGTGCCGAGGCGAGCTGATAGACCTGTGTCTTGTAGAGATGGGCGATGGGCTTCAGATCCGCAGCTCCGTCCCCGAGTTTGACGAAGAAGCCCTGATCATACTCGAGCCTGTTGGGCGTGCCGGCAACGGCGTAGTTGTTGCGATCGGCGTGGTAGTACTCGAGCATCTTGCGCACTCGTTGCTTGAAGTTGGTGGCCGCGAGAATCTGCAGGTACGTGTCGGCATCGAGACGGGTGGCGAGCTCCTCGCCGTCGGGAGAGCGGGTTACCAGGGAGAAAAACCGAAAACCGTCGTTCTCGGTCACCGACGGTAGGACGATCTTCGCCTGCCATCCGGGTCCGTAGTCGGGAACGACGCTTCTGTAGGCCTCTTCCTGCCTGCGGTAGCAGCCGACGCTCTCGAGGATGGGGGTGATGTTCTCGAAGGCGGTGCGGATGCCGAACGCATCGGCCAGAAGCCGGCTGAGCCGCGCCGTTTCGGACGATGAGTCTCTCTCGGGCATCATGAGCCCGAGGACCCGATCGGGACCAAGCGCCCGGCTACAGAGGGCTGCGGTAACGCTCGAATCGATCCCGCCGGAGATGGCAACAACCGCCCCCTGGCGCCTGAGTTCCCGTGACACCTGGGTTCGGATGGCCGCCGTAACGCGGTTGATTTCCGTCTCGGCATCCAGTTTCAGAAGCCCGGATGCGACCTCGGCGTAGTCGACTGCCTGTTTCACTCTCTTCCCCCTGCATGTTGCTCTCGAAGCGCCGTTTTCAGCACCTTGCCGGCCCCGCTCTTCGGCAAGGCGTCTGTGAAATGGATCTCGGTGGGGACCTTGTAGGTGGCAAGATGTTTTCCAAGGTGGCGCTTGAGCTCGTCGGCTGAAAGGGTCTTGTTCCCGTTTCGCACCACATAGGCCACCGGGGCCTCGCCGAGCACTTCATCCGGCACCCCAATGACCGATGCGTC
>JAAAOH010000153.1 GCA_009908925.1 Spirochaetota bacterium
CCGATGCGTCGCCACACCGATGAATCGTCGCCGTCCCGACGCTCCTGCTTGGAGCTATCCGCCGCGCTCTCGCCGGATCCGGCGTTAGCGCCGCGCCCGCCGCCACCGGACCGCCCGCCGCCACCGGACCGCCCGCCGGTCGACTCGCTCAATTCGAAATCCTCGCCGTACTTGCGCCGGTAGTATTCGAGCCGATCCTCGACCGACGTCTTGGCCGTGGGCTTGTGATGGTGGGTCTGCCGCGTGGGCTTGTGATGCGCCTGGGGATGCTTTCTCTCGCCGCCGCTTCTCCCGGTCGCCCCGCCGCTCTTCGCGGCGCCCGCATTGTCCTTCCCGCCTGCCTCGCCGTCACCGCCTCTCGCGGCCTCCTCGCCTCGTCCGCCACTCTTCCGACTGCTCGAGGCCGCGGCACTCGCCTCCGCCTTGCCGGACTCATGAGGACGTCGCTCCCCGCCACGCGATCTCTCGCCGCCACGGGACCGCTCACCTCCGCGGCTTCTCTCACCGCCGCTCCGCCGGCCACTCTTCGGGCTCCTGCTCGAGCTCCGGCCGCCGTGACTTCCACCGGCCGCGGGCGCCCGCTCGTTCCTGATGCCGAGCTCCTTGCGAATCTGTCCGAGGTACTTGCCCGAGCTCGCGTCATCCTTGAAGTCATCGTCCGTCACCCGGCCGACAGGGATCTTCATGCCGATCAGATCCTCGATGGACTCGAGACTGTACACGTAGCGTTCGCACGCCAGTGCTGCGGCCCGACCGCTCGCGCCCGCGCGGGCTGTGCGCCCGATGCGGTGAACGTAGTTTTCCGGGTCTTCGGGAAGGTCGTAGTTGATGACGATATCGAGGTTATCGACGTGCAGCCCGCGCGCGGCAACGTCGGTTGCGACGAGAAAGCGCACACTGCCGTCTTTCATGCCGTCGATGAGCTTCATCCGTTTGCGCTGCGGAAGATCGCCCATGATGAACTCCGCGGAGAAGCCGTTGTACTGCAGCCGAAGCGCAACTTCCTCGGCGGCCTGCTTGGTATTCGTGAAAATGAGCCCGTTTTCCGGCTTGTAGCGCTCGAGCAGACCGAGAACGAGGCCGAGCTTCTCGTTTCGCGCGACGTGGAAGAGCTCCTGCTCTACCGTGTCGACGGTGATATGCTCGGGCTCGATGTCGACCTCCTCGGGATCGTTCATGTACTGCCAGGCGATGTTGCGGACCTTGGTGCTCAGCGTCGCGCTGAAGAGCATCGTCATGCGCTGATCCTTTGGCAGCATGTCGCGCATCATCCGGCGGATGTCGGGGTAGAACCCCATGTCGAAGAGGCGGTCGGCCTCGTCGATCACCACGATGCCGATGTTATCGAAGGGCAGCTTCCTCGAGGAGTGAAAGTCCAGCAGCCGTCCCGGCGTACCGATGATCACGTCCACGCCTTCCTTCAGCGCCTTCTCCTGCGGACCGTATCCGACCCCGCCGTAGAAGTTGGCAATCCTGAAGGGCAGATGCGCCCCGATGCGCTGGGCCTCACGCTCGATCTGAACGGCCAGCTCACGCGTCGGCGCCACGATATACGCCTGCCGCCCCTTGTAGCGCTCGTCCTCTGAGAGGAGCTGGAATATGGTGATGAGGAACGCCGCGGTTTTGCCGGTTCCCGTCTGGGACTGTACCGTCACGTCGCGGCCTTCGAGGGTGTGCGTAAATGTACGTTCCTGCACCGGCGTGCACTCGACGAAACCCATGTCGTCGATTCCGCGCCGGAGATCGGAGTGTAACTCTAGTTCGGTGAATTGCATCAGGCAAAAATATCCAATATTTCGCTCTGAGACAAGGGGCAGGAAGTATATAGCAGCGTGTTGGTGAGGGCAGACGTAAGTACGGTTGGCACCGATTCTTACCGGGAAAACGCGCTGCCCGATGTCGTCAGACCGCCCGGTTTGCGCAAAGATCCCCGTCGTCCAAGGACTTATCCGAACGTCACCAACACGCTTCTTGATACCTCAGGCGCATCAGCGATGCGAGAGGATCGTATCGACCACCTCCGCGAAACCCCGGGCACCCCGGGCCTCCGTCACGTAGGCCGGCGGGGAGGTCAGCCGGGAGAGGAAGTCTCGCACGTTGGCCACGCCGATTGAGGACGGAAATGCGGCAAAGGCGGGCTCGTCGTTTGGTGAATCACCGATGAACACGCTCTCCTCGAGCGCCTGACCGGGCGGGACGGCGGCATCGCGGGCAAGGAGCATCTTCATGCAGCCGACCTTGTCGTAGTCGCCGGCCCAGGCGTTTACGTGGATGCTCGAGATCTTGTAGTGGAGGCCCACCTCATCGAGCACCCTGCAGATGCGATCGATCTGCTCGTTGCCGAGGGGACCGACATCCTCGGCAAAATCGATCGCAAGGTCATAGAGGCGAAAGGGCTGGTCGGCCGCAATGGCCGCCTCGGGAACGGCCTCGAGAACACGCCGCCGCGCCTCTTCGAGGCGTGAGAGACCGGCGCGGCGTTCGTTATCCGGAAGCACGTAGACCCGGTGCATGCGGCGCTCGGTGCGGTCGTAGGAGAAGTAGAAGGCGCCGTTCTCACCGACC
This sequence comes from Spirochaetota bacterium, assembly GCA_009908925.1. GTDB lineage: Bacteria > Spirochaetota > Spirochaetia > DSM-27196 > PWMO01 > JAAAOH01. Next base: position 2,566 of record JAAAOH010000153.1, read on the forward strand.
ACGGCGTCCGCCGGCCACATCCGCGCGATGTGGTCGCACCAGCCTGCCGGGCGTCCCGTGACCGGCACGACCCTGATGCCCGACTCGTGGAGGCGCCACATGGCGTCCAGGCTCGATGCCGGCAGAAGCCCTTCGTCGGTCATGGTATCGTCTATGTCGGAAAAGAGGTACCGCAGGCGCCCGCACAGCTCGGGCGAAATGGCGGAGATCGGCTCCATGGCTATCGCTTTATACGACCGGTCTCGATGAGGGCATCCACGTCGATGTCGGCGTACTTCGTGAATGTCTGCTCGGCGTTTGGCAGAAGCTCTGCCTCTCCCACCCCCACACAGTACATCCCGGCCGCGAGCCCTGCCTCGATGCCGCTTTCAGCGTCCTCGAAGACCACGCAGCGCTCTGCAGGAACACCGAGCCGCTCTGCGCTCAACTCGAAGATCTGCGGGTCGGGCTTGCTGCGGTCGAGGTCGTGTCCGGTCACGAAGGCATCGAAAAAACCTTCGAGCCTCAGTGAATTGACGACGGTCATCGCATTGCGACTCCCCGAGGCGAGCGCCGTTTTCACATCCCGTTCGCGAAGCGCCGCCACGAACTCCAGCGCACCCGGGTAGAGATCGTCTTCATTTATGTCTTCGAGCAGCTTCTGATAGTAGCCGTTCTTGCGATCGGTGAGCTGCTTTTTCTTATCCTCGGGAAGCTCCACGCCGTTGTGATCGAGAATCACCTGCAGAGACTCCATGCGCGAAACTCCGCGCAGCTGATGGTTGAGGGTCTCGTCGAAATCCCAGCCCTCGTCATCGGCGAGCCGCTTCCATCCGAGATAGTGGTAGCGATCGGTGAACGCTATGACCCCGTCCAGGTCGAAGAGTGCCGCCTCGATGAGCTTCGCCATAGTATCTCCTCCTGATCTTCCCGGCTCCTTCACTATCGGTCGGTCCCCTGCTGCATCTGCTTCTCGATCTTCGCCCAGCTGTCGCGCAGGGATACCGCCCGATTGAACACCGGGTGTTCCGGGGTGAAGTCTTCATTGTCGGGAGCAAAATAGCCGTGGCGGAGAAACTGATAGGTGGTCCCCGTCTGTGCCTCGCGAAGCGCGGGCTCCGCCTTGCAGTCCGTATAGGTTTCCAGCGACGAGGGGTTGAGGAAGTTGGTGAAGTCACCACCCTCTTTCTCCCGCTCCACCGGGTTCGGCACGGTGAACAGCCTGTCGTAGACGCGCACCTCGGTATCCACCGCGTGAGCGGTGCTCACCCAGTGCAGCGTCCCCTTCACCTTGCGCCCATCCGGCGTCGAGCCGCCGCGCGACTCGGGGTCGTAGGTGCAGCGGAGCTCTGCGACCTCACCCGCATCATCCTTTATGACCTCGGAACAGGTAATGTAGTAGGCGTGCTTGAGCCTGACCTCACGGCCCGGCGCAAGGCGGAAGAACTTCTTCGGCGGATCCTCGCGGAAGTCCTCCCGATCGATGTAGATCTCCCGCGAGAACGGCACCATGCGCGAACCGGCGCCCGGGTCCTCTGGGTTGTTCTCAGCCTCGACGTCCTCGACCTGTCCCTCGGGATAGTTCTCGATGACCACCTTCAGGGGCTTGAGCACGACCATCACCCGCGGTGCCGTCCTGTTGTGCTCCTCGCGCAGGAAATGCTCGAGAAGTGCAATGTCGAGCACGCTGTTGGTCTTCGACACACCAATGTGACGGCAGAACGTTCTGATCGCGGCCGGGCTGTAGCCTCTGCGCCGCATACCCGAGAGCGTCGGCATGCGCGGGTCGTCCCAACCGGAGACATAGCCCTCATTTACAAGGCGCAGCAGCCTCCGTTTGGAGAGCACCGTGTAGCTGAGGTTCAGCCGCGCGAACTCGATCTGCCGCGGCCGATCGCTCGGCGCCTCGAGCGCCTCGAGAAACCAGTCGTAGAGCGGACGGTGATTTTCGAACTCGAGGGTGCAGATCGAGTGGGTAATCCCCTCGATCCAGTCCGACTGGCCGTGCGCCCAGTCATAGGTCGGATATATGCACCACTCGTCACCGGTGCGCTGGTGATGGGCATGGCGGATGCGGTACATGATGGGGTCACGGAGATTGAGATTGGGCGATGCCATGTCGATCCGGGCCCGAAGCACGTGTGACCCGTCGGGAAACTCGCCCGCGCGCATCCGCTCGAAAAAATCGAGATTCTCCTCGACCGGGCGATCTCTGTAGGGGCTTTCAACGCCGGCCTCGGTAGGCGCCCCGCGCTGCTCGCTCACCTGCTCGGCCGACTGGCTGTCGACGTAGGCCTTGCCGTCGCTGATGAGCTTCAGGGCCAGTTCGTAGAGACGGCCGAAGTAGTCGGAGGCGTAGTACTCGCGCTCGCCCCAGTCGTAGCCGAGCCAGTGCACGTCCTCCTTGATGGAGTCCACGTACTCCAGTTCCTCTTTTTCCGGGTTCGTGTCGTCGTAGCGGAGATTGCACTGCCCGCCGTAGTCCTCGGCAATGCCGAAGTTCAGGACGATGGACTTCGCGTGCCCGATGTGGAGATATCCGTTTGGTTCCGGCGGAAAGCGCGTATGTACGCGGCTCCCGTATGTGTTCCGTTCGAGGTCTTCATCGACGATGTCTCGGATGAAGTCGCGGGAGCCGGAATCGGTCGGTGTCGAATCACTCATACCCGTGCTCCAATCTACTTTCGGTTGACTGTATCAGAGTACCGGCGCCGCGACAACCGGCGTCCGGCGGTAGGCAGAAGCACCCACGGTAGCAGACCAGAGCGCAGCTGTGGTAAGCTCCCGTCACGGTCGCAGTTCGATCCCAGGAGGAGGTGCGCAATGCTGACCATCGCTATTGCCCAGACCAGACCGAAGTTCCTCGACAACTTCGCCAACTACGAGGACGCCTTCGAGCTCATCGAGAGCGTGCATGCCGATATTTACCTCTTTCCCGAGCTCTTCCTCTCCGGGTATGCCTTCTCGACACAGGACGAGGTGGAGAGCGTCGCGCTAACGCAGCGCAACAGCTATTTCGACGGGTTTCGTACGCTCTCGAGGGAACGCGGCATCGGCATCTGCGGCGGCTACGCCGAAGCCACC
>JAAAOH010000362.1 GCA_009908925.1 Spirochaetota bacterium
TCCTTCACCAAGCTCGCAAGCGGTATGCTCGACAATCGTCGCCTCTTCGACGAGCTGAAAGAGCAGCTGCGCCAGATCGAATCCCTCGAGCGCTATCAGGAGAACGTGTTCTCCTCGATGACGAATCTCCTCATAACCGTGGACCGTGAGGGCCACATCGAGTACTTCAATGAGGCCGCCGCCGAGCGCCTCAAGCTGACCGAGGAGGACATCGGCACACCCTTCGCCCGCCTGTTCAAGAAGGCCCTCCACAAACGGGTGTTCGATCGAATCGAGCAATGCGAAAAGACAGGCGAGCTCATCGTGGGCATCGAGGGCATCTACAGAAAAGACGGTGACGAGATGGACTATTCGCTCAACATCTCGCCGCTGAAGGGAAAACGCGGGCGCCACGAGGGCATCACCCTTTTATTCGCCGACCAGACGACGGAACGGGAGCTCAAGAAGAAGATGAACGTGGCGGTGGAGGAACGGCGCTACGTCAAGGACATGTTTGCCCGCTATCTCTCCAACGAGGTCGTCGAGAACCTCATGGACAACCCCGAGCTCATAAAGCCCGGGGGCGACAAGAAGATCGCGACGGTCCTGTTTGCCGACATCCGTGGCTACACCTCCTTTTCCGAGAACAAGGAGCCGGAGTACATCATCGGGGTCCTCAACGAGTACTTCAGTCAGGCGGTTGAGGTGATTGTGGAGTACCGCGGCTACATCGATAAGTTCATCGGCGATGCGATTATGGCGGCCTGGGGCGTACCGATGATGTCCCGGGAGCAGGACGCCGAGCTCGCCGTCACCTGTGCGCTCGAGATGCAGAAGCTGGTGTCCTCGAGGGAGCGAACGTTCTTTCGTGGTGACGCGTCGAAGCTGCGTGTCGGCATCGGCATGCACACGGGGGAGCTCGTTGCAGGGAACCTCGGAAGCTCGCGCCGCATGGATTACTCCGTGATCGGTGACACCGTCAACGTGGCCGCCCGCCTCGAGGGCGTTGCCGGACCCGGTGAGGTGGTAATCACCAAGGCCACGAAAGATCTGCTGGGCTCGGATTTCCGCCTCGAGGAGCGCGAGCCGGTGAAAGTGAAGGGCAAGAACGAGCCCATCGAGATTTTCAAGGTCAAGGGACGAAAGAAAGGGGCGTGAGGATGCGAGAGATCCTGAACATGATAGATGGGATGCCCACCTGGGCTTATGTGGGCGCCGCGGGAGTCGTTCTGGTGATTGCCGCCGTGGTCGTCGTTACCGTGAAGGTGCGGCGGGATTTTGTACGCCGTCTGCGGCTCGCCGCCGAGGATCCGGAGCAGGCCGAGCTGCTGGTGCGGCAGAAATACTCCGACGGGCAACTCTTGCGGCGGTCAGGACTCATCGAAACGGTGGCCCGTAAGTACAGCATGAACGTCATATCCGCGACGGGCATCGATGAGCTGTGGCAGGAGCGGCTGCTTCGAAAGCGCCGGAGTTCCGATTTCCGCCGCGTCCTCGACTACTCCTGGGAGACAGGGCTCTTTGCCTGTTTTCTGGCCGCCCTCGAGCGCCCGCGGCTGCGCCCGCGACTTTTCGCCCGACTCGACGACACCGGCGATCTGCTGGTGCTTCGAAGCATCGCGCTCTCCGGCAGAGGAGAGGAGTTCAGCGGCCACGCCGCCTTCGAGATGTTCTCCCACCGTATCGACGAGGTCCGCGAGATGACCGGCGACCCCGACTGGCCGGTGCGGTACTTTGCCGTGAAGATCCTCCTCTACGACCACGATCCCCGTTCCGAGCGCGCCGTCTGGGAATGTGTGAATGACGCTTCTGCCCTCGTGCGCAGGGTCATAGCAGCCGAGTTCCAGCCGTCCGAGCGAGAAGGTCTGTACGAGCATCTGTCCTCACGCCTTCTCGATGACCCCTCTTACGAGGTCCGCCGGGCTGCGCGGCGGCGAATCGATGCGGAGTTCCCCGAGCGCTACGAGATCGATCCTTCGAAGCTCGCCCCGCACCAGCTGGTCCACGTCCTCGAGCAACTCCACGAGGATTCCAAAGAAGACGAAAACGTCGCCACGACCTACCTCGGCCACAAGAACCGCGAGTTCCGCCTGCCCGCGGCCCGGTTCCTCGAGCACCGCGGTGTGCTCTCTCAGATGCTTGCCGCGGCGGACATCGGTGACCGCCAATCCTTCGACAGAACCACCCGTCTGCTCGAGCACGCCGTGGACGTCAACGTTACGGACTTTCTGGAGCAGGTTCGGAAACCCGAATCGCCGGCGGTGTTGTTGCTGGCCGCCCGTCTTCTCGCGAAGAAGGGGCCGGTTCCGCTGATCACAGCGGTCGCTGAGGCCGGATTCGCCCACCTCGACGACATGCCCGAGACTCGTGACGAGCTTCTCGAGGCGCTTCTCTCGATGATAGAGAAGCGGGGCGATGACGCCTCGCTCGCGCGCATGCGGACTCAACTCTCGCGCCGGCGTCATCACAGTGCCGACGCCGAAAGCATTCTCTCGCACGTACCGGAGCGAGCACATCTCGTCTTTTCCGAGACATTTCTCGAGTGCCTCGTCGACCCGGAGTTCGAGGCGGAGACGCGGCTCATCGAGACAATGGCGCGGATGCCGTATCCCGCCGTGATGCCGGATCTCATGGACATTATCAAAGCGGGACGCGAGGGATACCCTCATCGGGTGCGGATCCGGGCGCTCAAGGCGGTCGGCGCATTCGGAGACAACGCGGTCCTTCAGTTCGTGCTGGAGAACCTGGCAGTTCTCCCGCATGAAGAGGGGCGGGAGTTCACCCGGACCCTCGCGGGCTTCTCCGGCGCCGAGTTCGACAAACGGGTGGAGGCACTGCTCGAAACGTCGGATGCCGGTGTTCGTTCGGCGCTGATCGCCGCACTCCCCGCGACGGAAAAGCAGGGTTTTCTCAAGCAGATCCGGGAGGCGGTGGGAGACGCAGATCCCGATGTGCGCATATCGGCCGTCTGGGCTCTTGCCGACTTCAACGACAAGCGATCTCTCTCTCAGGCAAGCGACAAACTGCGGGATCCCGTGGAGCGTGTTCGCCGTGAGGCCGCCCGCGCACTCGGGGCTCATGGGGGTGAGCAGATCATCAAGCAGCTCAAGGCCATTGTCGCCGACGAGAATGAGGTGCAGACGGTGAAGGCAGCCGCCATTGAGGGACTGGGGGCATCGACGCTGAAGACCTCCGTCGACGTTCTCGTCGACATTCTCGAGCTCGGAGGTGAGCTCCAAAACGACGCCGTCAAAGCCCTCGCTTCCAAGCGGGGCCGCCGGGACATCGAAGCAATCGTGAACCACATGAAGGACGCCGAGCCGGCCCTGCGCGATCGGCTGACGGACGTGTTTCGCGTCATGGCGACCGACGGCGAGGATGCAATGGTGGATCTGCTCCAGCAGGACATCCCCTCGCTTCGACCCTTCGTCACCGACATTCTCGAGAAGGTCGGCTACGTGGAAAGCCTCGTGCGGCGTCTTTCACACAGAAGTCCCGAGGTGCGGCGAAACACCGCCGAGATCCTGTCCTTTATCGGGACGGCCTCCGCGTTCCGCGGCATCGTGCTTGCCGCGCGTGACCCCGATCAGGATGTCCGCGTGAAGGTCACCCGCGCTCTCGAGATGCTGAACACCGACTCCGGCGCCGAGATCCTCGAAGAGCTGCAAAGCGACCCGGACAAGCGGGTGCGCAAGTACACCACCTGGGCGCTACAGCGAACGAAGGCCAAGTCGAGCTGAGGGGCCGCGCCCGCGGCCGCCCCCTCAGTCTTCCTCCGCCTCGAGGGCGGCGAGCATCAGAATCATTTCATCACCGTAGCGCGAGAGCTCATCCTGTGCCTCGAGCAGGGTGCGGAGCTCGGCCGGCAACCGGTTTCGCGCCTGCGCCTCCGCCCATTCGCTCACGCGGATCTGATCGAAGAAGGAGCGTCCGGGGAATACCTCGACGATCTGCGGTTCCACCCCGCTTTCGAGGAGCTCCTGCATCACGTCTATCGAGGTTGTGAGCCCGCCGAGACGGTCGACGAGACCGCGCTCTAGAGCATCCTCTCCGCTCCACACCCGCCCGCGGGCCACGCGCTCGACATCCTCGGTGCTCATGCCACGCTGCTCACCCACGTAGGAGACGAAACGATCGTACTGCGTGTCGACGCTGTTCTGCACGAGGGAGCGTTCCTCGGGAGTCAGGGTGCGGTACAGAGCGCCGAGGTCGGCGGTGTCGGTGGTCTTCACCGTGTCCCAGTTGACCCCGTACTCCTCCGAAAGCCCCTCGATATTCGGCAGGAGCACAACCACACCGATCGAGCCGGTGACAGTCACCGGATGCGCAACGATGCGGTCCGCCGGCGCGGAGATGTAGTAGCCGCCGGATGCCGCACTGTCGGCCATCGAGATGACTACCGGCTTCGGGTCCTCACCGGAGGTCGTAAGCTCGATCTCCCGCGCAATTACCGCCGATCCGAGGGCCGAGCCGCCGCCGCTTGAAACACGTACGATGATGCCGTCGATGCTGCCGCTCTCCCTCGCTTCACGGATAGCCGCAGCCATGGTCTCCGAGCCGATCACGCGGCCCGGCTGTCCCTCACCACGGATGATATTGCCCGTGGCGTAGATGACGGCAACGCGTGGGGCGGGGCGTCGGCTCCACTCGTAGCGGATCTGATCGCGGGCCGAGACCTCCGCGACGCGGGCGCCACGCTGCAGCTCTTCGAGGCGCGATTCGAGCTCATCGGCATAGATGAGCCCATCAACGAGACCTGCCTCGAGCGCTCGTTCGGCCACAAGATATGGACCGTCCGCGACGAGGGCTTCGGCGGAGCCGGCGAGTCGGTCGCCGCGCCCGCTCTCGATCATGCGCAGCAGCACCCCGTACTGGTCTTCGAGAAGGGCCTCGATCGCCTCCCGCTCCTCTGCCGGCATGCCGGTTTCGGAGAAGATGTTTCCGAAGGTCTTGTACTCGGCGCTTCTGATGTGTGCGACCCCCACGCCGAACTCATCGAGTAGCTCCTTGAGGTACGGCCGCGTTCGCGAAAGCCCTGACAGCATGATCGAGCCCTGCGGGTTGAGATAGATCTCGTCGGCCACGGCTGCGGCCAGGGCGTAGTTGAGGGTGTTGGTCTGCTCGACATAGAAGACGACCTGCTTGCCGGTAGCCTTGAACTCCTCGAGGGCCTGTCTGATCTCGAGGAAGTTTGCATAGGATGCCTGCAGGTTGTGATTCTTGAAGAGGATGCCGGCCACGGCATCATTTCGCGACAGGCGTCGTATGTCGTTGACGACCTCCGCGATCGTGTCGCTCGGATCGAGCGATTCGAACCGGCTGAAGAGCATCGACACCGGTTGCTCCACGATCATCGGACCCGGCGCGTACTCCGCGAAGGTGCGGGCCCGGATCGGAGCGAACGACCTGAAGTCTTTCGTCGAAACATGGGCGAATGCAACTGCGCCGGGGCCGCCGTCATCGAAGTTGAAGCTTCCACCGTTTCCCGCACGTACCCGGCCGTAGCTCACGCTCGCCTGTAGCTGAAGGCGGTCTGAGTCGAAGTCCCAGGCCGCCGAGATATCGAGACCATCCTCGGGGGTGAGCTCGATGCCGAGGATCGGCGCGAGAAAGTCGTCGTTGCGGTAGCGTACATCCGTGGAGACC
>JAAAOH010000105.1 GCA_009908925.1 Spirochaetota bacterium
CGGCGAACATGGACGATTTCGAGGCGGGGCTGGCGCGCTATCATTCACACCTTGGCCGCCCTGCCTTTGTCGACGCTCTCGCAGACCTGCTGAGACAAACGTTCGGCTGGCAGGTCACGGGCCGAAACATCGCCGTGACGAACGGAAGCCAGACCGCCTTCTACATGCTTTTCAATCTGCTCGCAGGCGAACCTGGCGACAAGCCGGAAACCGGGGAAGAAACGAGGGACGGAGGACGCACAGGGGATAGAGGACGCAGGCGCGTCCTCTTCCCCATTATTCCCGAGTACATCGGCTATGCCGACCAGACGCTCTCACATGACGACTTCGTTGGCGTGAAGCCCATCATAGACGAGACTGCTCCCCACCGACACAAGTATCGCATCGATTTCGACGCACTCGAGATCACCGAGGACATTGCGGCAATCTGCGTGTCGCGTCCCACGAACCCGACCGGAAACGTGCTGACCAACGAAGAGATCGCGCGCCTCGACGCGCTCGCCAGGGCTCATGACGTGCCGCTCCTTATCGATGGGGCGTACGGGATGCCATTTCCGAACATCGTGTTCACTGACGCCGTTCCTACGTGGAACGAGAATATCGTCCTCGGACTGAGCCTCTCGAAGCTCGGCCTTCCGTCGGCACGCACCGGAATCATCGTCGCATCGGAGGAGATCATCGGGGCGATAGGCTCGGCAAATGCCATCATGTCACTGGCCACCGGTACCTTCGGGCAGCTCATGGCAGAGCCGCTGATCAGGTCAGGCGAGCTCCTGAGCCTGAGCGACGACGTCATAAGGCCCTTCTACCTCGAAAAATCCCGGCGCGCACTGGAATGGATCGACGAGCTTTTCTCCGACGGCGTTGAGTATTCCGTCCATGAAAGCGAGGGCGCATTCTTCTTGTGGATGTGGTTCAAGAATCTCCCCATTACGACCTACGAGCTCTACCGCCGCCTGAAAGAGCGCAACGTCATCGTGGTACCGGGCACCTATTTCTTCTTCGGAATGAAGGAGGCGTGGAGCCACTCGGATGAGTGCATTCGACTGAACTATGCCATGCCGGATAAAGAGGTTCGCCGCGGCCTCGAAATCATCGCCGAAGAGGCGAAGAAAGCCGTCTCTGAAGGCGCGGCGCATTCTTCGCGGTAGACTCTACCAGGGACGGAGGAAAAGGAACCGTGGTCCGCCGGCCCCCGGCGCAGCCGCGTGTGCGACCTCCGTCCCCGCCGTCACTTGCGAGCCCTTACTTCCTCGTAAACGAAAAAACCGGCAGCTTGATCTCTTCCTCGACGCGCCGAACTACCTCGGCATCGGGCAGCTCCCGGATCGAGAATTCGATCGTGGCAAGCGTGGGGTTCCCCTTGTCCAGCATGTGACCGCCGTGCAAGGCGCCGGTGGTATCTATGAGTAGCGCATGCATGTGTATTGAGGGTGTGCCGTCTTCCCAGACTCCGATGGTGCCCTGGGCGGTGAGCACCTCAACCGGCAGATCGAGCTGCACGGGGTCGCCGTAGCCGACACCGATCGGTGATTCCTCCTTCGGCAGGACATACACGAACCGTGCCTGCTTGAGACTGCCCATCACCGTCATGAAGGTGCCATACTTCACACCGTGCTCGCGGCATGCCTCGAGCAGGCCCGGAATGAGATCGGTTCCCGGGCGGAGCCGCCCGGCGATAACGCGGCCGCTCTCGACCGCTACTGACTGTACTCGTGGTTTGCTCATGTATTCCTCCGTCCCCACCTGGCCGGGGCGTGTGGGGTCCACGCCGAGGCCCGAGGGCGGTTAGCTCGGCTCGACCTGTGGCATCCAGCCGGTAAGTCCGCCGTCGACTACAAGGGTCGTTCCGGTGACGTATTTGGACTCGTCGGAGGCGAGGTAGAGGCCCGCGTAGGCGGTGTCCCATCCCTCGCCCTGTTTGTTCATCGGGCACAGGGCGCTACGCCGCCGATTCATCTCCTCCGGATCGCCGCCGTAGGACTTCTGCAGCTGCGCCTCCACCATCGGTGTCCTCATGACGCCGGGCAGCACCGCGTTGCAGCGGATGTTTTTCGCGGCGTACTGAACCGCAACCTCGCGCGTGAGGGCGTTCACCGCCGCCTTGGATGATGCATAGGCGACCGCGATGGCCGGGGTGCTCTTGATCGAGTTCACCGAAGAAATGTTTACGATCGATCCTCCGTCCCCCTTTTCCATCTCGGGAATCGCGAACTTGCACATCAGAAACATGCTCTTCGCGTTCACAGCCATGATGCGGTCCCAGTCTTCCTCGCTTTGCTCCACCGGCCCGCCGGCCTTCGTGACGCCGACGTTATTGTGAAGGATATCGACGCCGCCGTACTCCGAGACGCATGTCTCTACGACACGCCGACAGTCATCCGCCTTCGTGACATCGGCCGAAAGCGCCATGCAAATGCCGCCCTCATCACGGATGATCTTCTCGGTCTCCTTGGCCGCGTCGAGGTTGAGGTCGACAAGAACGACCCGCGCCCCCTCGCGCGCGTAGAGGACAGCCGAGGCTTTGCCGTTTCCCATGCCGGGGCCGACCGAACCGGCCCCGGTCACTATTGCAGTCTTGTCTTTCAGTCGATCAGCCATGTTCCTCCGTCCCCGCCTAAATGGCATTCGGCAGCGCGAGAATCAGCTGCGGGAAGATGATACACAGAGCAAGCACGAGGATTTGTGCCGCAACGAACGGCGCAACACCCTTGTAGATATCCGTTGTCTTCACTCCCGGGGGGGACACACCCTTCACGAAGAAGATGGCGTAGGCAAACGGCGGTGTGATGAACGACATCTGCAGGTTAACGGCGATGAGGACGATGAACCACAGCGGGTCGAGTCCGAGCGTGTGCACGATCGGCATGAAGATGGGAACAACCACGAACAGAATACCGATCCAGTCGATAAGCATGCCGAGGATGAACACGGTCGCCATCATCAAGACGAGGATTCCGCCGGTTCCGAGGGGCAACGAAAGAATAGCCTGTTCGATGACCCGGCCGCCGCCCATGTAGAGGAAGACCGAGGTGAACATGCCGGCGCCGACAATCACGAAGAACACCATCGCGGTGATCTTCAGCGACTCCTGCACCGCCTCGGTGATCTTCTTGAGGTTCAGGCTTCGGTAGGCAACCGCGATCACCGTCGCGCCGAGAACACCGAGCGCCGAGGCTTCCGTCGGGGACGCCACGCCGCCGAGTATGGAACCGATAACCGCCACCAGAAGGCCCAGTATCGGGATCATGTAGATCACCATGTCAATGAGAAGCCGTCCGGTGGGAAGCCGATCGTCCATATGAATAGCCGGTGCCGACTTCGGGTCGAGAAGTGCACGCAGGACGACGTAGATCAGATATGCCGCTGCGAGCATGAGTCCAGGGACCAGCGCGCCGGCAAAGAGCCGTGCCACCGACAGTTGCGTCATCGGTCCCAGCATGACGAGCATAACACTCGGCGGAATCAGGATCCCCAGCGAGCCTCCCGCGCAGACCACACCGGTGGCCAGGTCGTTCGCATAGTTGCGCTTGAGCATCGCCGGCATCGCGATGAGCGCCATTGCGGTCACCGATGCAGCTATAACGCCGGTACAGGCCGCAAAAATGGTGCTTATGATGATCGCCGCGATCGCCAGGCCACCTCGAACCGGCCCCATGAGCTGGAACATCGTCTCGAAGAGCTTTTCGGTCGCGCCGCTTCGCTCGAGGATGGCTCCCATGAAGATGAACAGCGGCACGGCTATCAATATCTCGTTACTCATCGTGCCGAACATGCTTTGCATGAAGAGCGACAGCATGTTGGGCCCGCGGAACATGAGGCCGAACACGACGGCCAGAAACATCATGACGAAGCCGAGTCGCATGCCGGCGATGACCAGCACGATGAGCAGCACAAGCATGATGATTGCGAGGGCTTCAGTCATCGTTTTGCTCCTTGCGCATAACAATCAGAATATTTCGCAGCACCTCGGCGATGCCCTGCACGAAGAGCAGGAGGAACGCGAGGACTATGACGGTTCGTATCGGGGCTGCGGGAAACGTCCACACGGTCGTGGAAAGCGACTGGCCCGATTCCCACGCCGCGCCGGCGTACTCTACCGAGCGGAGCCCCAGAATGCCCATGGTCGGCAGAAACATGACAATGAAGAAAACCAGCTCGTAGATGGCTTGCCCACGTTTGGGAAGCATGCTGTAGAGCAGATCGATGCGCACGTGCCTCTTGTGCACCATCGCGAATCCGCCCCCGAGCAGAAAGAACACACTGAACAGCATCCACGACACGTCGTAGACCCAGATCGTCGGATTGTTCGCGAAGTAGCGCATGCCGATCTCCAGCAACACGATAATCGTGAGCGGGACGACGATCCACGCGGCGATCTTTCCAAGACGATCGTTGACGCTGTCTATAACTCGAATTGTGGTTTCCATAATAGACACAAAACCTCTTGGTCAACGGAAATGGAGAGTGTACGGAGGCGTCGGTTGACGCCTCCGTACCGTTACTCTTGTATGATTTCTGCGTTCACTACTACTGCAGCTGCTCAGGCTCTACGTCGAACGATGAGAACTGGAAGTATGGCTGGTAGTCCTGGAGGAAACTCTTCTGCGAGTTCCATACCTTTGCGAAGAACTCGTCTTCGTCGGACTTCTCTTCGAGAATCTGGAAAGCGAGATTGATAGCTTCCTGCTGTACCTCCACCGGCAGTTTCTGGATGGTAAGGTCTTCCATTTCCTGCATCTCCTGGAAGGACTCGAACGTCGCAATCCACTCCTGCGCGTATCCTTCGAAGGTCGCAGCGGTCGCAGCGTTCTCAACGATCGACTTCAGGTGGTCGGGAAGCTCGGCCCACTTCTCGGGGTTGATCACGAGCTGGAACTTGTTGGACCCCATGTGAATCGGCGGGCCGTACACGTAGTTGGCAACGTCGGGAAGACCGAGGGGCACGTCCATTGACGGGAAGGCGAACTCAGCTGCGTCGATAACGCCACGCTGCAGCGACGGTACGACTTCTCCACCGGAGAGCAGCACCGGGGAGCCGCCGAGCGCCTGCCACAGGTCCATACTGAGACCCGCGGAGCGAACCTTGAGACCCTCGAATCCGTCAGCAGACTGGATGTTACGGTTTGCCCAGAACTGTTCCGGAGGAGTCAGGCCGAGGGGGAAAACCACGATCTCATCGCCGTACATCTCCTGCTCGAGCTCTTTGCCACCATAACCCCATTCCCAAACGAACAGGTCGTGGAACTCGGTGATGCCACCGGGTAGGGTGTAGAACAGGTCGCCGGCGGGGAACTCACCCTTCTGCCACGCAGGGGTATTCATACCGGCGTCAAGTGCGCCGTCGCGAACCGCGTCGAAAACTTCGGGGCCGGGAACGATCTCACCTGCGCCATGCAGGGTGATATCGAGCTGACCGCCACTCATCTCACCGACCTTCTCGGCCCAGAGCGCGATGGTGCGCTCGGTCAGCGGCATATTGTTCGGAAAGCAGCTCTGAACGATCCAGCTATAGGTCTCCATCTGAGCCTGCTCGCCCTCTTCAGTTCCGGCTTCTCCGCCGCCCCCACCGCACGCGGCGAACAGGCCGACCACCAACACAGCGACGATCAACATAACGGCTGATCTCTTCATACTCACGAACCTCCCTTTGCAGGTATATTCTCCATTATCCTCCTCCGGCCTGCTGGGCTGAAGGAGGTACGGGTCACTAAGTGCGTAGCAGGATTCATGCCAACATAAGCTTCTTCGAGTCATGCGATAAACGCCCACCGCATGGTGACTTACAGAACCGGCACCCGCCGCCTCGCAGCAGGCACAACCGGGGTCCGGCCGCAGTGTGCGAAAAGTTGGCAGGAAAGTGTCACGAAACGGCGCACTCCATCATGATTCTTTCACGGCGCCGTCGGGCCCTCTTGCACGCACGGCACACGGCGACATGCCCCCGGCGCACGACTGCCGGACGGCTCATCTCAGATTGTATTTGTCGATCTTCCGGTACAGGGTGTTTCGACTCACGCCAAGACGAGTCGCGGTCCGGCTGACATTGCCGTGATTGGCGCGAAGCGCGGCCATGATCGCAGAGCGCTCGATGGTGTCCAGGTTCTCATCTCCGCCCTGACGCTCCGCCTCCACAAGGCCCTCCCGTGCGCCGAGTTCCGGGGTCATGTTGGCGGGAATGTGCGACATCGTGATCTCAGACTCACCGTTGGCGAGTATGATTGCCCGCTCGAGCATATTCTCGAGCTCGCGAATATTGCCGGGCCAGTCGTAGGCGGCGAGTGCCTGATGTACCCGCCAGTCGATACGAGGCGTCGGCACGCCGTGGCGCGCCGCGAGTTTTTCGATGATATGCTCGGCGAGGTAGAATATGTCACCGGTCCGCGCGCGAAGGGGCGGAATCGTGATGCGCAGCACATTGAGACGATAGAAGAGGTCGGCACGAAACCGCTGATTACGCACCTCTTCGCTGAGGTCCCGGTTTGTGGCCGCGATGATGCGCGCGTTCGTGGTAACCGCCCGCGATCCGCCGAGGCGCGTGAAAGTTTTGTCCTGCAGCACACGCAGAAGCTTCGCCTGCATTTCGATGGGAAGCTCCGAGATTTCATCGAGAAAAATCGTTCCGTTGTGCGCCTGCTCGAACTTTCCCGCGTAACCCTCGCGGGTTGCGCCGGTGAACGCACCCGGAACGTGACCAAAAAGCTCGCTCTCGATGAGAGACTGCGGCAACCCGGCGCAGTTGACCACGACAAAGGGCCCGTCGCGGTGTTCGCCCTCGTTATGTATTGCGTGGGCGAACAGCTCTTTGCCTGTGCCGCTCTCGCCGTCGAGGAGTACCGTCGCATCCGTAGTCGAGGCGAGTTGCGCAAGCCGTATACCGTTCAGGAACTGTGCATCATTTCCGATTATGTCGGAGAAGCAGTACTGAGCCTTTGGCTCGGCATCACGACAGCCCTTCAGCGCACCGGCACGTGCTTTGCGGAAGCAGTCGATGACGCCGATCACCTCTCCCTCGTCGTTCCGCAGCAGAATGGCGGACTTGATGAAGTGCAGCGGCCCGCGAGTCGGGCTCTCGATGCGGAACTCCTTCTCGAGGTAGCCGCGGCCCGTTTCGAGCGCCTGGAGAACCACGGGCCGGAAATCGACGATGTCCTCCACGCTCTGACCGATGCAGGAGGGTGCGTCGAGGTCGAGCATCCTGGCACCCGCCTCGTTCATGTAGAGCACCCGTCCCTCGCGATCGATAATCAACACGCCTTCGGGCAGTGACTCCACGAAGGTCCTGAGAAGCGAATCGGTATCGAGGTCCGGAAGCGCTTCCATGTACCCGACAGTTGAATGACCGCTCGCCCGGACGCGGGTCCACGCCTTTGTCCATTGAATCATATTAGGTGGTCCATATTGCTCTGATTTGTCACATTGTAGCGTTAGAATTCTGAACAGTCAACGAAATGTTGTGACACACTCACAATAACCGGGCGGCTAACCCACGGAAATATCTGCACTTGCGTCGTTCGGTTTTATGAGCTCGTGGCATGATTCTTGCATGTAACCCGACAGGAGGTACCGCATGACAGACAGAATGATCGTTCCGACGGTTGCCGAACGGTACAAGATCCCCAATGCCTCGTCAAAACTGAACAAGGACGAGTTGCTGGCTCTCTACCGCACGATGTTCCGCATTCGCACATTCGAGCTGAACGTCGAGCAGCTGTTTCTGAACAAGAAGATCCCCGGATTCGTGCATCTGTACGTCGGGGAAGAGGCCGTCGCCACCGGAATGATGGCGAACCTTCGCAAGGACGATTACATCACCAGCACGCACCGTGGTCATGGCCACGCAGTCGCGAAGGGCGCCGAGATGAACCGCATGATGGCAGAGCTCTTCGGAAAAAAGACCGGCTACTGCCGAGGCAAGGGTGGGTCGATGCACATCGCCGACTTCTCTGTTGGTATGCTCGGAGCCAACGGAATAGTGGGCGGTGGGTATAACATCGCCGCCGGCGCCGGGATGTCCATCAACGTGAAGGGCACCGACCAGGTTGCCGTCTGCTTCTTCGGGGACGGAGCAAGCAGCCGCGGCACGTTCCACGAAGCGATGAACTGGGCCGCCGTCTATCAGCTGCCGGTCATCTTCGTCAACGAGAACAACTGCTACGCCTCGACCACTCCGGTGGAAGGCTGCGTATCCACCGACGAAATAGCCGACCGCGCTGAAGGCTACGGGATCCCGGGCATGGCGGTCGACGGCAACGACGTGACCGAGGTCTACGACGCAGCCAAATTCATGGTAGACCGCGCGCGAAACGGCGAAGGCCCGGGGCTGCTCGAGTGCAAGACCTACCGCATCAAGGGCCACTTCGTTGGCGACCCTGAGCGCTACCGCACCAAGGACGAGGTGCAGAAATGGCAGAGTGAGAACGATCCGATCAAGCGTTTCCACGAATACCTCGCAGAGCAGGGGAAAAAGTGGGACAAGGACATCGAGAAGATCGAGAAGGAAACCGAGGAAGAGGTGCAGGCCGCCGTAGACTTCGCCGAGAAGAGCGAATGGCCCGACCCCGAAGAGGCCCTCGAAGATCTGTTCACGTTCTCGCCCAACGAGTTTCCCCCGGAGGTAAAGTAATGAGAGAGATTACATTTTCGCAGGCCACCCTGGAGGCCATGCAGGAGGAAATGCGCCGGGACGACACCGTGTTCGTCTACGGCGAGGATATTGCCCGACAGGGCGGCATTTTCGGACAGTTTGCCGGACTTCCCGAGGAGTTCGGGGCCGAGCGCGTACTCGACACGCCTATCAGTGAGACCTCCATCGTCGGCACCGGTCTCGGCGCCGCGCTGACCGGAACGAGACCTGTCGCGGATATGCACTTTGCCGACTTCATCGGCATCTCCGGAGACGAGCTCGTCAACCAGATCGCAAAGAACCGTTACATGTTCGGCGGCCAGGCCAATATCCCCCTCGTCGTCCGTGCTCCGGACGGCATCATCAATTCCGCCGCAGCACAGCACAGCCAGTCGGTGGAGGCGTGGTTCTACAACGTTCCGGGGCTCATCGTCGTGACCCCCTCGGATGCCGAGACCGCGAAGGGCCTGCTAAAGTCGGCCATCCGACTCGATGATCCGGTCATTTTCTTCGAGAACAAGGTGCTCTACCGCGAAAAGGGTCAGGTCCCCGAGGAAGAGTACTTCACGCCCATCGGCAAGGCACGGGTGGTGCGCGACGGGACCGACTGCACGATCTGCACGTATTCGGTGATGGTCGGTAAGTCGCTTCAGGCGGCGGAGGAACTCGAGAAAGAAGAAGGCATTTCCGTTGAGGTCGTCGATCTTCTCACGCTCAAGCCCCTCGACATGCAAACCGTCACAGCATCCATCAAGAAAACCCATCACGCAGTGATCGCGCACGAGGCGCCGGTTACCGGTGGTGTGGGAGCCGAAATCGCGACTCGAATCCAGAAGGAAGCGTTCTACTACCTCGATGCACCCATCGAGCGGGTGGGCGCTCGCGACGTACCCATCCCCTTCAGCCCCGCGCTGCAGGAGTTCGTCGCTCCGAATCCGAACAAGGTGAAGCAGGCAGTAAAAGCCGCGCTCCACATGGCATGAGCAAGGGAGTGGCAACATGGCAGAACAAATAACGATGCCTCAGCTCGGGCTCACCATGGACGAAGGCACGGTGTTCGAGTGGAGCAAGAAGGAGAGCGACCCCGTCAAGAAGGGTGAAGTTCTCCTCGTCGTGGAGAACGACAAGTCGACGGTGGACGTAGAGTCCCAGTACGAAGGCATCCTCGGAAAGATCCTCGTCGCAGAGGGTGAGACCGTTCCGGTTGGCGCTCCTATCGCGTGGATCGTCGCCGAGGGCGAAGAAGTCCCCGCCGACGGCGGCGGCGCCGCGGGGACGGAGGAAGCGGAAACCGCGCCCGAGACCTCGGACACGGGGACGGAGGAAGCAACCGAGGCTCCCGCCGCCGAAAAACCCGACGCCGGAGCCGGGGCGGCGCCACAGAGCGGCACGGCGAAAGCCGGGACGGCCGCCGACGGGTTCGTGCTCGCATCACCGCGGGCGCGCGCGCTTGCCGCCGAGAAGGGAGTCGAGCTCGCGCAGATCGCGGGTTCGGGCCCGGAGGGCAGCGTCCTCGAGAAGGACGTGCTTGCCGCCATCGAGTCGGGCGCTGCGGCACCCTCTGCAGTAACGGCCACCGCGGCATCAGGTGCACCCGTCTATGCCACGGCGAGCGGGAAGACCGAAGAGGTCACCCTCACCCGCATTCAGGCGGTCGGAGCGGAGCGCATGGTGGAGAGCTGGCAGAACGTGCCGCAGTTCACCCTGCAGCGCGAGATCGACGCCGAAGCACTGCTCCGCCTCCAGGCCCACTTCCGCGAGACAAGTGAAACGAAGATATCCCTCAATATCGTGCTCGCGAAGATCTTTGCGCACGCCATCGCCGCGCATCCGCGTCTCAACGCCGAGTGGA
This sequence comes from Spirochaetota bacterium, assembly GCA_009908925.1. Classification (GTDB taxonomy): domain Bacteria; phylum Spirochaetota; class Spirochaetia; order DSM-27196; family PWMO01; genus JAAAOH01. The sequence continues at coordinate 10,479 of JAAAOH010000105.1, forward strand.
TCGGTAATGGCAAGATCCGGCAGCACCCCTCGGTGAACGTGGGAATCGCGATGGATACCGCCAACGGACTCATGGTCCCCGTCCTCAAGGACTGCACCACCCGCGGCTTCGCGGCCCTGGCGCAGGACTGGCAGGCCACCGCCGAGACCGTAAAGGCCGGCAAGGCGGGCCCGGCCGAGCTCACCGGTGCGACGGTTACCCTGTCGAATCTGGGTATGTTCGGCGTCGGATGGTTTCGGGCAATCGTCAACCCGCCGCAGGCCGCCATTCTCGCCCTCGGCGGCGTGGAACGGAAACCGGTGGAGACGGCGAGCGGCATTGCGTTCCGCTCGGTCATCCAGGCAACCATCACCGCCGACCACCGTGTCGTGGACGGCGCCTATGCCGCGCGGTTCATGCAGAGCTTCGCGAAGATGGTGGAGAATCCCGTCCTCATCTACGAGGGCGTGTAGCAAGTGCGGTGCCGCGGCCGGCGGGGGGCGCTGGCGCCGACCGCCGGCGCCGCGGACACCCGCCGCCGGCGCTCCGGAGCCCGGCGGCGACGCAGCCGCCAGCCGGCCGCTATACGCCGCCGGGTCCGCTACGCGGGCTCGGCGGCTTTTTTCAGTTCCTTCAGAATTCCGCTGAATGTCTCACGATAGCTCACAAGCCCACGCCAGATACGCTCGGTCTCCTCGAAGAGTCGGCGGGCACGGTCGGCGTCGCCGGCCTCATAGGCCTCGAGGAACTCGTTGTAGCGCTGATGAAAGAGCTCGTGCTCCTGTCGAAGCGCCGCTATCGTTGAGCGGTCGAGCTCGCCACGCTCTGCGCGGTTGAGCCAGCCTTCGAGAAGACAGCTCGTCGCCGGGGAGGCCTTCGGGAGGTGCTCAACACCGAGCCGGTCGTCGAGCAGGGCCTTCGCCCCGATAACGCGCTTTTTGTGGTCGAGGATGATCTGCTTGAGCTCGGCATCGTAGGTGTCCTCCTCGGCGCCGGCACCCGCCGCGTCGGCTGCGTCCGCGCCGCCGCGTTCCATCGTGAAATACTTGAGCTCGGTCATCAGCTGCTCGATGCAGGCGTCACTCTGCTCGCCCGTTTCAGTGATGCTCTTCTGATCCTCGGCGACCCGCCGCGATTCGGCGTCGAGCTCATCGATCTGACTGCGAGTCTCACCGGAGAACTGGTGCACCGACTCCACGGCCTCGTTTATGGTGCGCGTGCTCGTCTGGATGCCTTCGCTTTGCTCCTGGATTCGGGTGGCCGATTCTCGCAGGGAGCCTACACCGGAGACCATCTCCTTGCTCCCGGTGGCGAGCTCGCTCGTGCTCTGAGAGATCTCGGTAAATGCCTGCACGAAGCGATCGATCTCCCCGGAGATTTGAGCGAAGGACTCTCCGGTCTTCGTGCTTGCCTCCCGGGCGGCGTAAATGCGCTGTACGAACTCCTGAAGCGTCGAGGATATCTGGGAGGTGTTGGAGGAGGTGTTCTCGGCGAGCTTGCGGATTTCGTCGGCCACCACTGCAAAGCCACGTCCGTACTCGCCGGCGTGGGCCGCCTCGATGGCGGCGTTCATCGACAGAATACGGGTCTGTGCTGCGACGGTGTTTATGACCTGCACCATGCCGGAGATCTGTTCCACGCCGCCGGCGATCTCCTCGATGATCTCGTCGGACGTTTTGGCCTGGCTGCCGCCTGACTTCACGATCTCGAGCAGACCGGTGGTTGCCTCGTTCCGCTCCTGCGCGATCTGGGCAACGCTATCGATGGAGGCGGACATCTGTTCAACCGAGGCGGACGTCTCGTCCACCGCGCTTGCCTGGCTCTCGAGCTCGTTTCGCAGATCGGTGATTCCGTTGTTGATTTCGTCGAATGACTGAGAGGTCTCGGCAATGCGTGCATCGAGGCGCACGATCTGGTCCTTTACCGCCCCGATTCGCTCGACGACCTCCTCGCTGGTCTCCCTCGACCGCGCCGCGCCGGCACTGAGACGATGGGTGAGCGCGCGATTTTCCTCGGCAAGTTCCCGCATACCGAGCATGATGACCTGGAGATTCGCGGCGAGCTCCTCATCGAAGCTTCGCAGGAGGGTGTCGGCCTCGCTAAGCACTGCACGGGCGCCGGTGCGCGTGGTGAGGTCGCCACCCGCAAGCCGGCTCATAGCGTCGCCGGTTCGAAACAGACGAGAGGCGATCCGTCCTCCGACAATGAAAAGAATCACACCCCCGAGCACGACACCGCCGGCGCCCGCCGCCACAACAGGGGCCGGCCCCGCACCGTTGAGCATCAACCACAGAACCGCCGCGGTCGGTATTGCCCCGGCTACAACGCCGAGGATTCCAAGCGCCGCTTTCATTGATATGCGAGCCATAGCCACCTCACTTCTTCTGGTCGTCTTGTACCTCGGTCGGGCCGCGGGCCGTTACGTATCCGCAGAGCTCTCGGTGATGATCTCCTCCACCGTGGCCCCGGTATGGACGTTGTACGGCTTGAACTCGTAGGGAAAGACGCGCTGGGCCGCTGCGATCCCTGCCTGCTCTGAAGGCTGGCCCGCGGCAAGCTTCGCCCGGGCCTCCTCGATCCACCTGCGCGTCTTGTGGACGCTCGGCACATGAACGAGACCGTACTTTGATTTCAGGAGTAGACGAACTCTTTCGATCATCGACGTTGATTCTACAGACCGGATTACGGGCGGTCAACGCAGCGCGTTGTCGCCGGCGCCGCGCGGCGGCCGGCCGGTGCAGGCGCCGATGCCGGCGTTGACAGACGCACCGGCGGCAGGCACCATTGCCGCTATGCTCGACACTCGCACCCTCCGCACCGACTCATTGCTGCTGACGACCGCCGTTATCTGGGGGCTCGCATTCACAGCCCAGCGCGCGGGCATGGACTTTGTCGGCCCCTTTACCTACAACGCCGTGCGCTTTGCGCTCGGTGCGCTCTCGCTCGTGCCGCTGCTTCTCATCTTTCGGCCCGAACGGACGGGGACGGAGGATGCACACCGGGAGCAGCCGGCGGGGACGGAGGATGAACACCGGGGCCGCCAGGCGGGGACGGAGGATGAAGCCGGGGCCCGAACCGAGAGCCTCGCCGACGCGGCAGCGAGAGCACGCCGCCGCAATCGCCTCCGATTCCTCCGTGACGGCGTCATCGCAGGGGTGCTGCTCTTTGGGGGGTCGTCGTTTCAGCAGGTCGGGTTGGTCTACACCACCGCCGGAAAGGCGGGGTTCATCACGGGACTGTACGTGGTGATCGTTCCCATCGCGGCAGCCTTCCTCGGGCAACGTACCGACCGCGGCCGCTGGCTCGGAGCGACCCTCGCGGTCGCGGGCCTGTATTTCCTGAGTATCACCGCCTCCTTCACCATCGGCCGCGGCGACTTCCTCGTCTTCCTCTGCGCCTTCTTCTTTGCGGCCCATGTGCTCGTGCTGGCGCGGTTCTCCCGAATCTGGCACCCACTGCAGCTTGCCGCGGTTCAGTACCTGACCACTGCCCTGCTGAGCCTCATCGTGGCCGCTGCGACCGAGGACATGGCGCTCGTCTCCATCGCGGCGGCCTGGCTTCCCATCGTCTACGGGGGCGTCTTCTCCGTCGGCGTCGCCTACTCCCTGCAGATCATCGCCCAGCGCGAGGCGCATCCGGCGCATGCAGCCATCCTGCTCAGCCTCGAGGGAGCCTTTGCCGCCCTCGGAGGCTTCATCGTCCTCGGAGAGCTTCTCTCCCCGCGCGATCTGCTCGGCTGTGCCCTCATGCTCGCCGGTATGCTCGCCTCCCAGTCGAGCACGATCTTTCGCTCGGCGCGGGCCCGCCGCGCGGGCGGGGCGTAGGTGACACGGGCCCGCCGCGCCGGTGGGTCGTAGCCGGCGCTTGACACACGGCGGTGAGGCGGTACCATCGATCGTCGGGACGGTATCATGGAACACACAGTCGGAAGCATCGCAGTAATGACCAGTGGTGGCGACGCGCCGGGGATGAATCCCGCGGTGCGCTCGGTCGTTCGCTCCTCTCTCGACCTCGGCATCGAGACCTACGCGATCTACGAGGGCTACCACGGAATGGTGGAAGGCGGCGACTACATCCGCTCAATGAGCTGGGAGGACGTCGGCGGCATCCTGCACCAGGGCGGCACCGTCATCGGGACCGCGCGCTCGGACGAGTTTCGAACCCGTGAGGGACGGAGGAAGGCTGCGCTGAACCTCGTGCTGCGCGAAATAGACAGCCTCATCGTCATCGGAGGCGACGGGAGCCTCACCGGAGCCGATCTCTTCCGAAAGGAGTGGCCGGGCCTCCTCGACGAGCTCGTCGAGCGGGGTGATATCGAGCCCGACCGCGCCGAACGGCGATCTAACCTTCGCGTCGTCGGTCTCGTGGGATCGATCGACAACGACATGTTCGGGACCGACATGACGATCGGCGCGGACACCGCGCTGCATCGCATAACCGAGGCAATCGACTCTATAACGAGTACGGCCGCCAGCCATCAACGTGCGTTCATCATCGAGGTGATGGGGAGGAATTGCGGCTACCTTGCGCTCATGGCGTCGATATCCTCGGGAGCCGACTGGGTGCTGATTCCCGAGAGCCCGCCCGACATAGAGAACTGGGAGCAGCGCATGTGCGAGGTTCTCAATAAGGGGCGTGAGGTCGGGCGGCGCCACAGCATCGTCGTGGTGGCTGAAGGCGCCTGTGATCGTGACGGCAATCCAATCGAAACCGACTACGTGAAGACCGTCCTCAAGGAGCGGCTCGGCGCGGACACGCGGGTGACCATCCTCGGCCACGTACAGCGCGGGGGCGCACCAAGCGCGTACGATCGACTGCTCGGGTCGCTGCTCGGTCATGCGGCGGTGCAGGCAATCACCAAGGGAGAAGCCGATGAGGAGCCTCAGTTACTGGGGATCCGCCAGAATCGCGTGCAGCGCTCCTCACTGCTTGAAAACGTCGAGGCCACGCACTCTGTCGCCGACTTCATCGCCGAGAAGAACTACGAGAAGGCAATGGAATTGCGGGGAGGAAGCTTCAAGGACGCCTTCCGCACCCTGCGCACGCTCATCCGTGCGAAGCCGCATGAGCCCGACCCGGAGCGCACGCGGCGTCGCATCGCGATACTGCACGCAGGGCCGCCGGCGCCGGGTATGAACACCGCGGTCAGGGCGGCAACCCGACTTGCCATCGATCAGGGGCACGAGGTCCTCGGCGTGCACAACGGTTTCCCCGGACTGCTCGAGGGGAGTGTGACCGAGCTCGGCTGGATGAGTGTTTCCGGTTTCGCATCTCGTGGCGGAGCGGAGCTCGGCACCAACCGCAACGTGCCCTCCCGAGAGCAACTGCCGGCCCTCGCCGAGCGCATTTCGGAACTCGGTATCGAGGGACTGCTCATGATCGGTGGATGGGCCGGCTATGAGGCCGCCTATCGCATCCATGAGGAGCGCCACACGTTGCCGGCCCTCGACATACCGGTTATCTGCGTGCCGGCCACCATCAACAATAATCTGCCGGGGTCCGAGCTCGCGGTGGGAGCAGACACGGCCCTCAACAACATCATGGATGCGGTGGACAAGATCAAACAGTCCGCGGTGGCCTCTCGCCGGGTGTTCGTGGTTGAGGTCATGGGCCGCCACTGCGGCTACCTCGCACTGATGAGTGGTATCGCCGGCGGCGCCGAGCGCGTCTATCTCCACGAAGAGGGAATCTCGCTGCGGGAATTGCAGGCGGACGTTCAGTTCCTCGTCGACGGCTTCGAGAGCGGGAAACGTCTTGGTCTCATGATCCGAAACGAGGCCGCGAACCGCTTCTACACCACCGACTTCATGCGCTCACTCTTTGAGGAGGAGAGCGAGGGTCTGTTTGACGCACGGCAGGCCATCCTCGGCCACCTGCAGAACGGCGGCGATCCTTCTCCCTTCGATCGTATTCAGGCAACACGCCTCGCAAGCCGTGGGCTCGCATACACGCTCGAGCAGATCGAGAGCGAGGGCGGCGAAAGCGCGTTCATGGGACTCGTCGAAGGGGCCATCCGATTCAACCCCATAGAACAGTTCCCCAAGATGATCGACGGGGACCTCCAGCGGCCGCTCGAGCAGTGGTGGCTGCAGCTGCGCGAGATTGCACGTCTTCTCGGGCAGCCCGCACCGCGACACGAGCTGGAGTAAGCTCGGGCCGCAGACGGGGCCGGGGACCGGCGCCCGCGGGCAGCAAACGGGGCCGGGAGCCGCAGGCCACGCGCCCGGCGCCCGCGCTCACGCCGAAACCGGCGCCCGACCTTCGGTGATCGTTGCGCTGCCCCCCTGGTCCTCGACGATGCGCTGCGCCGCCATGATGCCCGAAATCGTGCTCATGGTCGTGCCGGTGCCCGGCACCGTGTAGTGGCCGCAGTAGTAGAGGTTATTCAGCTTCTTCGACCGGTTCGCAGGGCGGAACCAGGCTGTCTGCAGAAGGGTTTGCCCGAGCCCGAAGGCGGTGCCGCGATAGGCATTGTAATCGCTGCGGAAATCGTTGATCGAATAGCTGCGGCGGAAGACGACGTGGTCACGCAGGGCCGCGCCGGTGCGTGCCTCCATGCGGTCCATGACCATGTCGAAGTAGCGCTCGCGCCGCTCGGGCGTGTCTTCGAGGCCCGGGGCGACGGGCACGAGGATGTAGACCGCTTCCTGTCCGGCCGGTGCGACGGCGGGATCACTCATCGAGGGAACGTGAAGGTAGAACAGGGGGTCCTCGATCCATCGCGGGTTCTTGTACACCGCGTCGAAATGCGTGTCCCAATCAGCATCAAAGAAGAACGTATGGTGCGTGAGCTCGGGAATGCGCTTGTCGAAGCCCACGTAGAAGTTAAGCACCGCAGGTGAGAGCGCCTTCCGGTTCCACCGTTTCGCCGTGAAGGACCGATCGCGATCATCGAGAAGTTCGAGCTCCACGTGGGGGTAGTCGGCGTTCGCCACGACAACATCCGCGGTAATCTCATCGGTATCACAGTCATTTCGGCACTCTATGCGCGAAACGCGCCCGCCGGAACTTCGCAACGCGGTGACCTCCGTCCCCAGGCGGAACTCGACGCCGAGACGCTCGCACACCGACCGCATCGCCTGCGCCACTCCGCTGAAGCCGCCGTCGGGGTACCAGGTACCCAGCACGAAGTCCACGTAGTTCATCAGCGTATAGACTGCCGGTGTCGTCTTCGCGGAGCTTCCCAGGAAGACGACGGGGAACTCGAGAATCTTTCGCAGGTAGGGATGGGAGAAGTTTCGGTGCACCAGCCCGGCGTAGCTGCGATGAATGTCGAGGGCCCCCGCATTCGATACGCTCGTCATGTTCACGAAGTCGAAGAGCGAGCGATAGTTCTTGTAGATGAAGTGCGTCATCGCGAGCGTGTATTTGTGCTCGGCGTCGGCGAGGTAGCGTTTGAGCTTCGCCCCGGCCCCGGCCTCATAGCGTTCGAACACGCTCGCCGCCGCGTCGAGATCAGCCGGTACATCCACGACGTTCTCACGCTCGCGCGGCTCGGTGTCGCCATAATAGACGCGATAGCTCGGGTCGACGCGGGTGAGGCCATAGAAGTCCCGCCGATCGAATCCGAGGTCGGCAAACCACCTGTCGTGCTCGCCGGGCATCCAGTACCAGCTCGGCCCCATATCGAAACGGAAGCCATCGGTTTCCAGCACCTGGGCTCGACCGCCGACCCACTCGTTTCGCTCGAGGACCGTTACCCGATACCCCGCCTTTGCAAGATGGGCAGCCGCGGAGAGTCCGCCGAAGCCCGCACCGATCACAACCGCATGTTGGACAGACATTTCGCTCCAAAGCGTACCGCCGGCGGTCGGGGTAGTCAATCGTCGGCGTGCACGAAAACTGCACGATAGGCGTAAAACGCTACAAGTACGGAGATCGCCTTGTCCACGAGATTCACCGGTACGCGTGCGAGAAAGGCCGCCCAGAACATCGGTTTTCCCGTGAGCAGAAGCCCCATCGATATGTAGTCTACTGCGATACCGGTTGCCCCTCCGAATACGAACAGTGCCACCAGCGTGCCGAGAAAGGCGTTGGAGAGCGTGAGGGCGAGCGTGGCTATCACGATGTGGGCGCCGTTTCGGAACAGGCCCCGGGAGGCGAGCACCCCCATGATGACGCCGCTCGCGGCATTGACGATGCCGAACTGCCAGTTTGTTCCCGTTAAACCGAAGATGAGCTCCTGGAAGAGGTTCGAGCCGATGCCCGTGATTGCCCCCACGACCGGTCCGAAGATGACCGCAGCCACGAGAGTGAAAATGGTGTCAAGAAAAAGCGGGATGGATAGCGTGGTGTTCACCCAGCTCGTGAGCCCGTTGAGCAGGATCGCCGCGAGAACGGCCGGTCCGACGACAGCCGGAGAACGTTCGAGCACCCGGGCGCGCAGCATAATCACCGACGAATCCGTGCGTTGCATCGTTTGCATTCAGCGTATACCGTACCGACGGAGAGCGCAACATGAAACGAGGTCGAACATCCGGGCAGTTGGGCGCGGGTATCCGAACACTCGGCCGGGAGCGGGGCCACGCGGTTGCCCTGATCGGAGTGTTCGTCGCACTGGGAATGTTCCTGTTTCTGTTCGTCGAGCTCGTGCGGGCGGATCAACTCGCCATGAAGACCGCCCGGGAAATCGCGCGGATCGATGCGAGGTGGAACCGCCTCCAGGTCGAAGTACTCGCCACCGAGCCGGGCAGCCACCGTGCGACATCGGTCTTCACATTCAGAGTCTGGGCCATGGCCGTGCTCGAGGAGTCCCGACTCGCATCGCTCGCCACGACGACTCCCGAGGTCGAGGATTTCGTATCGGGGCTGGAGAGCGAGATCCGTGCGCTCACCCCCGAGCGAGTAGCGGCAGCGGCGTCCGAGCCGTACAAGCAGAGTTCCATGGACCGGCTCATCGTATCACTGCAGGCATGGTTACAGTCGTTCACCGCCGGCCAGACGCGCGCCTTTCAGATCCTGCTCTTTCTCTACGGCGCCGTCCTCCTCGGTGCCGTCGGCATTTCGGTTGCGTTCGCACGGGATCTGTGGTCCTCCCAACGACAAAGTGCGGAGAGCAGGCTTCTCGCTCAGCGCTACATCCGCATCCGCGAGGATGAGAGAAGCCGCATCGCCGTAGAGTTACACGACGACGCAGCACAGTCGGTAGCCGGCGCCGCCCTTGTTGCGTCCCGCCTTGCCGAAGAGATCGGAGACCACCCCCATCTCTCTCGCCTCAGACACGCCATCGACAGCAGTCTTTCGACGATTCGGAACCTCTCGAGAGATCTCGGCGGCACGCGGTTGCAGGGTCTGTCTCTTGACAGAGCGCTCGATCAATTACTCGCCGAACAGGCGGATGGGATGGAATCCGAGGCCTCGTACGATGGACTTGCGGATGCCCTCGTCTCCGACGAGCAGAAACTGCACATCTATCGCATCGTGCAGGAGTGCATCACCAACACCCTCAGACATGCACGCGCAGCGCGCATACGCCTTCGAGTCGTGTACTCCTATCCGGACATGATGCTGCGCTACACCGACGACGGTGTCGGTTTTCATCCTTCCCGGATGGATACCGACCGACCGCACCTCGGCCTTCGCAGCATAACCGAGCGCGCACGCATGCTCGGCGGCGAGCTTGCCGTGGAATCGAAGCCACGCGCGGGAACGACAATCACGGTGGTCATCCCGCTCCACCGGGCGTCCTGAGGGTTCGCGGTGGGCGCCCGCGAGCCGGGGGCCGAGAACGCGGCCGCGGCCCCGAGCGGGCCCCGGGGCCCGGGGTTCCGTGCACGCCCCCGGGGCTCTCAGCTCGCCGCGACGCGAACGAGCAGCCTGCCCTGCACGCCGCCTTCGAGCATCCGGACGATCCATTCCTCCGTCCCCGGAAGGTCGGTCTCGTTGAGCATCGACTCGAGGGCCTCGTGTACCGACCAGCGCCCTGCAAGTCGTTTCCAGATCGCGCGCCGGCGGTCCTCCGCGATCCACGCGGAGTCGACGCCCACGAGGCGCACGCCGCGCAGAATGAAGGGGTAGACGGTAAGTGGCAGGTCACCGGATGCCGCGTTTCCGCAGGCGGTGACGACCCCGCCGTGGGCGGTGGCGCGGACAGCCGTTGCGAGGATAGGGCCACCTACGGTATCAATGACGCCGGCCCAGCGGCTCTTGAGAAGAGGCCGCGAGGACCCATCGACCGCCTCGTCGCGCGAGATGACCTCGGCAGCTCCGAAACCGCGCAGCCGTTCGGCTGCTTCCTGCTTACCACTGACCGCAGTAACCGAGTATCCGAGCTTCGCGAGAATGGCCGTGGCGATACTCCCCACGCCGCCGCTCGCGCCGGTGACGAGCACCTGTCCCGCTTCGGGGGACACGTCGTTCTCCTCGAGTTCGAGGATCGATTGGGCCGCGGTGAATCCGGCGGTCCCGTAGGCGGCGGCAGTGCGCATGCTCAGGCCTGTCGGCAGCGGCATAACCCAGTCCGCCGGCACCCGGATACGCTCGCTGAAGCCGCCCCAGACGTTGGCGCCGAGGTCGTGAGCATGGACCACCACCTCCGTCCCCGGCGCGAGCGTACCGCTGTCGTCCTGTTCTACGATGCCCACCGCGTCGATGCCGGGTGTATGCGGATAGTTCCGCGTCACGCCGCGGTTTCCGGTGGCCGAGAGCGCATCCTTGTAGTTGAGCGAGGAGTAATAGACCCGAACAACGACGTCCCCGGCCGGAAGCTCATCGAGACGACAGTCCTCGACCTCTCGGACGAATGCGCCGCCCTCTTCTCTCACGCGAAGCGCACGAAAGCTGTTTGTGTCCATGGAAACATCGTAGCGCCGAGGGCACTGCCTCGCCTACCCGTCATTGACAGCTGGTCGTGAACCGCTATAATGGAGGTAAGCATTACATCTCAGATGCGTGCGAAAACTCACTCAAGGAGTAGTCCAATATGGCTCAATTTGGCGAACTGTTCCAGGAAGCAGACTGGAAGAAAGAAAAACATGTACCGGTCATCGAAGCGCCGGATTCGGTAGCAGCAGGCGAGAAGGTCACCGTAACCGCGAAGGTCGGCGCCGAAATCGCCCACCCCAACACCACCGAGCATCATATCCGCTGGATCGCCCTGCACTTCAAGCCGGATGACGATAAGTTCTCCTATCAGCTCTCACAGTCGGACTTCACGGCCCACGGCGAGGCGGTCAAAGGACCGAACGAAGGCCCCGCATACACCGAGCCCGCCACGCAGGCCACCGTCATGCTGAAGTCTTCGGGCATGCTGTACGCGACGAGCTACTGCAACATCCACGGACTGTGGGAGAGCCAGAAGCGGATCACCGTGAGCTGAGCGAAATCATAGTACCGCTTCGTGCAACCAGGGCGTCTCGGGCGCCGTCGCACACGAGGTCGCAGGCCACCGGTCGTGCGGCCTTTTTTTGTGCCGTCGGCTTGATACCGCCCCGCTTCTGTGCAATCCTCGCACTCGGAACGAGACGATGAATGAGTTCATGCAGGCAGCAATCGAGGAAGCAGAACACGCGGTGGCCACTGCCCGGGGTGGTCCGTTCGGCGCCGTGGTGGTGCACGAAGGCCACATCGTCGGCCGCGGCCACAACACGGTCGTAGACACCAGGGATCCCACCGCCCACGCAGAGGTGAATGCCATTCGCGAGGCTTCACGCGTCCTCGACCGCTTCGACCTTTCCGACTGCGAGCTCTATACCACCTGTGAACCCTGTCCCATGTGCTACGCAGCCGCCTACTGGGCCCGGATCCCACGGATCTACCGGGGCGCCACCAAGGAAGACGCGGCCGGGATCGGCTTCGACGACAAGGCGATGTATGATGATCTTGCCCGTCCGACCGAAGACCGGGAGATTCAGCTCGTCGAGCTCGACCGCGAGGCATGTCTCGAGCCCTTCCGCTTCTGGGAATCGAAGCCGGATCGGGTACCGTACTGACAGAGAAAACGGCGTTCGCCGAGGCGCAGGGGTGATCGCCACCGATGTCAGTTCGCGGCAAACCACTCGATCATTTCCGGGTAGAGCTCGGCAAGCGTTGTGCCGCGTCCGGCGGAATCCCATCGCTCCTCGAGCCAGGTGACAAAGGCTCCGAATCGCGGGAAGCCCCTCCCCTCCTCCATTGACCGTATCTCGTGGTCCCGAACGGGCGCCAGGACTTCGTCCTGGTAGTAGTCGGCCGCATAGATGATGAAAATCGCCCAGGTCACATACTCGTTAAAGGTGGCAACGGCGCTTGCGTACCCATCCTGCTCGTTCCACGCATCGAGATCCGCCAACGCGTCGTTGATGCGTCCGGCGTAGCGGGCGGAGACCGGATTCACGTAGTTGTGGTCGATCTCAGTGAACACATGGCGAGACAGTGCTGCCTCCTCGACGCGAGCATCATTCGTGCGACCGGCGAGCAGGTCCGGTCCGCCGACCACCATTATGCATTCGCGAAATCCGTTGTGCTCGAAACGGATCGTGTTGTGCGAGGCGTTTATCAGCGGAGAGAACACGACCGAGTACGCGTCATAGCGAGCCGGAAACTGCGTCTCGAGCCACTCCCACATGCGCTCTACCGGCACTTTTGCCTTGTAGGAGGCGCCCTGCTCCTCATAGAACGGGCCGTGCTCGGCGTAGAACTCGCGAAATCCGGTTTCCTCCGCGAAGTCTTCCAGAAGTCGAACTTGATCGTGGAACCAGCCGGAGGCATCTGTCGTGGCAGCGTATGGCAGGCCTTCCCGTTGGGGCCCTGACACGATCCTCCGTCCCTCGAAGCGATAGGCCAGCGATGCGGTGCGCCACTCGAAATAGTCGCCGACGCGGCTGTCGGAGAACTCGATCTCGTCTATCAGGGGGTGATCGCGGTGCGGTCCGAAGTGGTCGATCACCTCGTCGTAGTAGTCGCTGTCCTTGAAAACGCGATAGGGGCTCTCGAATCCGTAGTCGGTAATCGCGATAGCTCATCGTTTGGGGCTCTGCTCGCCGAGCCCCCGGACGTTCCGGTACAGGCGGCGATCGCAGGCAGTACCAGGACGATGAGAAATACTCCTCGGAACAGATGAAGACGGTGCATGGCGCTCCTCCAGCAGCAGGTTGAGTTTTCAGATTGCATGATTTCCCGCCGATCATAGTGGAAAGCGCCCGGATTCAACAACATCGGAACTTCGATTACTCCAAGTCCGTTGTTGCACGGGCGTATACGCTGAACTATACTGTCAGGTACGAGCATCCATGAGCGCATCAGTCGTGACCGAACCCGTAGATCATCAAGGTATCGTGACGGCCCTCCCGCGGGGCGGTTATCTCGTAAAGACGCCGGAGGGAAACATCCAGTTCGGCTCGCCGCCGGAGACGATCAAGGATACCATACCAGGTGAGGACTCGGTGCCCCGCATATTCGTACTGCCACGCGTGCTCTTTCACTGGCAGAAGGGCATAAACGTCGCCGACATGGAGTTCCCGATCTACTTCAACTTCTTCCTAAAGAAGCAACGGGTAACGGTGCTGTGCTCGGACGAGCAGGCACGCCGGCTTGTGGTCGCCCTGCGGCAGGCGGTGTTCGGCCCGCGAAGCCTGAACCTCGAAAGTGACGCGTATCCGGCCGCGGACGACGCATTCGTGCCGGATGTCTCCGGAGAGGTCGCCTACTTCCGTCGGGGACTCACGCTTTCAGATCTGCTCGCCATTCGGCGCTTCGACGATGGGGGGACGCTTCACTACGGGCGGGTCTCGATTCAGCAGACCGAGCGCGGTGTGTTTGAGGTCTACATCGATGAGGAGCTCGCCGCCGAGGTTCCCGACACAGTGCAGTACCGCCCGACCTACGATATCGGCCAGCGTCTCTCCGAGCCCTTCGTGCCGCCGCGGTTCGCCGTCACCTGCCTGGGACCGAGCCATGGCTTCGATCCGAACGACAACACCTCCGGCTTCATCATCTGGCTTCACGGCAACGGCATCATGGTTGACCCACCGGTGAACTCAACGGAGTGGCTCGAACAATCGAACGTGAATCCGAAGTTCATAGACAGCATCATCCTCACCCACTGCCACGCGGACCACGACGCCGGCACGTTTCAGAAAATTCTCGAGGAGTCGCGCGTCACCATCTACACGACGCCGACCATCATGCAGAGTTTCCTCACCAAGTACGCCGCGTTCTCCGGCGAATCGGTGGAATACCTGCGTCGTCTGTTCACGTATCACCCGGTGTACATCGGCCGATCCTTCTATCTGCACGGGGGAGAGTTTCAGATCTTCTACACGCTGCATTCGATTCCGACCATGGGATTCCGTCTGGCCTTTCAGGACAAGACATTCGTCTACTCCTCGGATCATCAGGCGGACCCCGAGGTGCAGCGGGACATGTACGACAATGGCTACATGTCCGAGCGCCGCTTCGAGCAGCTCTCGAACTTCCCCTGGGACAGTGACGTGATATATCACGAGGCGGGCATCGCACCCCTCCACACCCCCATCGCATATCTCAACTCACTGCCGGAGGACGTGCAGCGGCGCACCGTTGTATACCACATCGCACAGAAGGACTTCCCTCCCCGGGACGAAACACAACTCACGCTCGCCACATTCGGCATCGAGAATACCCTCTACTTCGAGACCGAGAAGTCGCCTCATGAGGCCGCGTAC
>JAAAOH010000264.1 GCA_009908925.1 Spirochaetota bacterium
CTCGACTCCCTCTCGGAGGGCGAAGGTCCACTCGAGCTCGTCCGCGCTCGTTTCCCAGGATGTGGCGAGAGCCGCCTCGATCCGCCCCTCCTGGTTCGGCACCACGAGAGTGTCGTAGACATTCCTTAGCACCTGGAACGTCAGCGTGCCCGATGTGGCGTGGGGATCGAGGGTGTCGGGCTCGCCGGCGATGGCAACCTCCACTATCTGTGCGTCGGCTTCGGCACCGGACTCGGCACCGCCGGCGGCACATGCGGTCCCGGCGGTCAGAAATGCGAGCGCGCCGATCAGCGCGCCGCGGATCACGCGAATATGCGTGCGGTTTGTCATGGTTCGCTCCTTCGATCCCCATTGTAGCGCAGCCGCCTGTCGTGGAAAACAGGCGTATCCTCGAAGAGCTGCCTCGTGTAGGGCTCCGACGGGGCGCGCAGCAACTGCTCAGTGGGCCCCTGTTCGACGATGCGGCCGTTACTCATGACTGCAATATCGTCACTGAGGAAGGCGACCACGTTGAGATCGTGCGAGATGAACAGATAGGTGAGGTCGAGCTCATCCTTGAGATCGAGCAGAAGATTGAGAATCTGCGCCTGGATGGAGACATCGAGGCTCGACACGGGTTCGTCGAGGACGAGAAGCTCCGGGCCGGCGGCGAGCGCCCGGGCGATGCCGATGCGCTGGCGCTGTCCGCCGGAGAACTCATGTGGCAGGCGGTCCTGGTCACCGGCGGCAAGGCCCACCTGAGTCAACAGCTCCCCCACCCGCTCCCGCCGCGCACCGCGCCGGCGCATGTGCTGAAGCAGTGCCTCCTCGATGCTTGCCCCCACGGTCAGGCGCGGATTGAGCGAGGAGTTGGGGTCCTGAAAGACGATGCCGAGGCGCGGGCGCATACGCCTGAGCTCTCTCCTGGATATGCGACCGAGATCCACGTCCCCGACGCTCACGGTGCCCGCGTCCGGCGGGTCGAGGTAAAGAAGCGCCCGCGCGAGGGTACTCTTCCCCGCCCCGGACTCGCCGACGATACCGAGGGTCTTCCCCTGGGAGACCGCGACCGATACACCCTTGAGCGCCCTCACCCGCGTGCGCCCGAGCACGCCGCGTCGAACATGCGTCTTCCACAGATCCGTCGCCCTGATACAGTCAGGCATCGCGCCCTCCTGGAAGCTCTGCGGCGAAGTGACAGGCCGAGAGGTGACCCGGCGCGTGCTCGACGAGCGGCGGCGGGACGTGCCGGCACACCTCACGCGCGAGCGGGCACCGGGGATGGAAGGGGCATCCGGGGGGAACGGCCCGGGGATCCGGCGCCCGGCCGGGCACGGACCGAAGCCTTCCGCCGCGCTTGTCCGCTTCGGGGATGGCGCTTATCAGGAGGTCGGTATAGGGGTGGAGGGGGCGATCAAACAGGCGGTCCGCCGGGGCGGATTCCACGATACCGCCGGCATAGATGACCGACACATGGTCGGCTACCGCCTGCACGACCCCGAAGTCATGGGAAACGAACAGGATGCCCATGTCGAGCTGGCTGCGCAGGCGCTTGAGCAAGCGGAGGATCTGCCCTTGAACCGTGGCGTCGAGCGCGGTGGTGGGCTCGTCGGCAATGAGCAGACCGGGCGCACAGGAAATGGCCATGGCGATGAGGGCTCGCTGCTTCATGCCGCCGGAGAGCTCATGCGGGTAGCTCCTGAGCACACGGCGGGCATCGGCAAGCTCCACGAGCTTCACGAGCCGCAGCGCGCGCGCCCGGGCCGCTCCCCGGGAAAGGCCGAGATGCTCTTCGAGCGCTTCCGAGACCTGACGGCCGACTCGCAGGGAGGGGTTGAGATGTCGGCCCGGGTCCTGAAACACCATGCCGATGCGCGCCCCCCGTATGGCGCGCAGCCCATCGCGGTCGAGGGCGGTAAGCTCGGTGTCGCGGTAACGGATGCTCCCGCTCTCGAGCAAGGCTGTCTCGGGAAGGAGGCCGGGAATAGCGCGGGCGGTGACGCTCTTTCCCGCTCCGGACTCACCGACAAGGGCGTGGATCTCGCGGTTCCCCACCTCGAGGTTGAGGGATCGTACCGCCCGCAGCCGATCGGCCCCGTGTCCGAAGCTTATGGTGAGATTCTCGATGCGCAGCAGCGATGTCTCCCCGTCGGCCATGTTCAGCCTACCCTGATCCGCGGATTCGCCATGCTGTAGAGTACATCCGCCGTGAAGTTGACGAGCGAGAAGACAACGGCGAGGAAGACAACCGAGGCCTGTATGACGGGGAAGTCGCGGTCGTAAATCCCGGAGAGGAAGAGCCGCCCGAGCCCCGGCAGCGAGAACACCTGCTCGATGATGATGGTGCCACCGAGCAGATAGCCGAGCTGAATGCCGGCAATGGTGATGACCGGAAGCAGGGCATTGCGCAGCAGATGACGGTAGTGGATGGTGCTCTCGGCGAGCCCCTTCGATTCGGCGGTGAGCACGTATTCGCGGTCGAGCTCCTGAATGGCGGAGTTTCGCACGATGCGCACCAGGACGGCCGAGCGGCTAACACCCAGCGCGAGCGCAGGCAGCACGAAATGGACCAGGCTGTCCGCGCCGAAGAGCGGCATGATGCCGAGCTTCACCGAGAACACGAGCAGAAGAAGTATCCCGAGCCAGAAGCCGGGAATCGCCATGCCAAGCTGCGAGTAGACGACTCCGACGTAGTCGATGAACGTCCCGCGCCGCACCGCAGAGATTACGCCGAGGGGCACCGCCACCGCCAGCGCGAAGAGGAAGGCGAGCCCCGCGAGAAGCAGCGTAACCGGAAGGCGCGCGAAGATGAGACCGCGCACCGGCTCGTTGGAGAAAAACGAGCGGCCGAGGTCGAGTTTCAGAAGATCGGTGAGCCAGCCAATGTACTGGGTGAGCACGGGCTCATCGGTACCGAGCCTCTCGCGGATTTCGGCGAGCTCGGCATCGCTTGCCTCGAAGCCCGCCACGACCTCGGCCGGATCGCCCGGAAGAATTCGGATGAGGAAGAACACCAGGGTCGAGATGAGCAGAACCGTCAGGAGCAACCGTCCGGCCCGGCGCAGCACAAAGGAGAGCATGTCGTTTCGTTATACTTGAGCGCGGGGCACGTTTCAAGCGTGCGCCACGCCGGGTCAGTGGCTGCCGGCCCCGAAAAAACGAGGGGTTCCGCATGCACGGAACCCCGGGGAAGAAAGGACGGTCGTTACAGTTTTTACTTCCGTTTTTACATAGTTTCTTACATCTGCGTTCTGTGGCCTTCCGCGTACATACATGTGCAAGCATCGTGCCAGATGCGCACGGTCGAGCATAATTCTATATTGTCCTTTAATGGAAGCACTTATGCGTTCCGGCCGGAGTACCCGTACGCAGGCGCGCCTATGCAATTTGCATAGTCTTCTGGAGTCGGAGCGCTAAAACGTTACAGAGTGATAACTTATGCAGAACATGCAATGCGGGGCGCTACAATGCAGAACGCATAGGGCCGGCGTCGGGCCCGACAGCGGACGCCGCATGCCGCAGACCCGATCCGCGCCCGGGTGGCGACCGGCGCAGGCGGCGCCTACTTGCTGAGCCGTCGGCTGAGGGTGGACTGTGCGACGCCGAGCATCCGCGCCGCGACTGTCTGGTTTCCCTCGGCCCGTTCGATGGCCTCATATATCAGGTAGTCTTCGACCTCGCGAAGCGTGGGGAATCGGCCGCTGAAAGAGATGACCGGCGTCGAGGCCGAGCTCTGCCCCCCGGCACCCGCGCCGGCCGTGCCCTGCTGCCGGTCGATGTACTCGCTGAGGTAGCTCAGCGCCAACGCGCCGGGCTCGCTTCTGCTGACGGCATCGTAGATCATTGCCTGCAGCTCACGCACGTTTCCCGGGAAGTGGTAGCTCGACAACAGGGCGAGCAGCCCCGTCGGCACATCGGGAATCTCCCGGCCGAGTGCGGCTGCGGACTCCTCGAGAAAGTAGTTGAACAGGACGGGGAGATCTTCCGGCCGTGCCCGCAGCGGGGGAATGTCGATGCGATGCCCGATAAGCCGGTAGTAGAGGTCGTTTCTGAACTCACCCTCCTGCTGGCGGCGGGCAAGGTCCGCGTTGGTGGCCGCGAGAATACGGGCCCGGGACCGGCGCGGGCGGTCCGCACCGAGGGGATAATACTCCTGCTCCTGCAGCAGTCGAAGCAGCTTTATCTGCGCGCCTTGTTCGAGATCGCCGATCTCGTCGAGGAAGAGCGTACCGTCGGCCGCACGCTCGATGAGCCCGGGTCGCTCGGTCTCGGCCCCGGTGAAGGCGCCCCGCACATGGCCAAAGAGGGTGTCGGAGAACATCGTGTCATCGAGACCCGAGACGTTCACCGGGACGAAGCTGCCGGTGTTGCCGCTGAGCCGGTGCAGCGCCTGCGCCATGAGCTCCTTGCCCGTGCCGCTCTCCCCGGTTATGAGCACGGCCTTCGGACTCGGGGCAACTGCCTCTGCGTAGCTGAAGAGCTTGCGCATGGCCGGGCTGACGGTGATGATCTGCTCGAAGGCCTCGGGGTGCTCGATGCGAGCCTCGGCTTCATTTGCTGCGAGGAGCTGTACCTCCCGTTGCAGGTCGCGGATACGGAGGGCATGGCCGATCGCATTGACGAGGCGGTTCGGATCCACCGGCTTCGTCATGTAGTCGAAGGCGCCGATCTTCATGCAGCTCACCGCCGTTTCCACATCATCTGCACCGGTGAGCACGATGACGGGCACGTCGGGGTATCGGGCCGCTATCTCCTCGAGGAGGTCTTCGCCGCGCACGTGCGGCATGTTGAGATCGAGCAGGACGAGACCTATCGGCCGGCTCACGAGCAGATCACGCACGTCGCGGCTGTCTTCACAGAGGATGTAGTCGGCGAACTCATGAGCCTCGAGAATCGCGCGATACCGCTCGAGGGTCACGAAATCATCATCTACGACGAGAATGGACCTGCGCGTTCGGCTGTCACTATGCATCATCGACGGCCATCAGAACCTTATGCCTATGTTGTATCGCGCAAACCAGTTGTCTTCCAGCCGATCGAGAAATCCGTAGCCCAGCACGACATCCATCCTCGTATCCGGATCGATTCCCACATCGAAGGGCTCGAGGGCTTCACGCGGCATGGCGAATCGGATCTCGGTCCACCCGGGGACCTCCTCGCCGGAGACGTCGACGAGGTCGTCGGTACCTCCGATGGCGCTGTCGGCGCAATGCGCGTAGCTCTCGCAGCCGTAGTCGTCACGCACGACCACTTCATCGTCGGTGACGTAGCCTGCCACGACTCCCGCACCGCCTACGGCGCCGGCACCCAGGCCGGGGGTTGGCCCGAAGGCGATCCCGAGCCATCCGTTGGTGGGCGCACCGAGCTCGAAGTACACGAACTCCTCGTCGAAGCGCCAAGAGAGCTGCATGTCGCGCACACTCAGTGAGGAGATATCCGATCCGCCGCGGTCGACGAGGACCCCCGGTGCCCGGGTCACGCAGCCGGTGAGGAGGATCAGAACGAGGGCAAGCAGCGTAAGACCACGCATGGCAACAGCATAGACCATC
>JAAAOH010000132.1 GCA_009908925.1 Spirochaetota bacterium
CGAAGGTGGCACGCGCATCTCCATATCCGCGATGTCGACGAAGAGCGCGTGCGGGATTTCCTGCTTGAGCTCGGCGATCGCCTTCTCCCGGATGACCTCGGCAATGCGGAGGGCGGGATCCTGGTCGGTGTAGAACTCCTCGGGATAGTAGAGCTCGCCCTCCTCGAGGTGTTCGAAAATTGCCGAGGTGAGCTCTTCGAGGCCGGTGCCTGCCACCGCCGAGACGCGGTGAATGTCGGCGCTCGGGAGGTGAGCCGCCACGAAGCCCGCGACGTCGTCTGGGCGCGCTCTGCTGTCGTCCACCTTGTTGACGGCGCACACGACCGGGACCGAGATCCCGCCGAGGAGCTCGACGAGCTCCGACTCCTCGGGACCCGCCTCCCGCGTGGCGTCGGTGACGTAGAGTACGGTCTCCACCTCTTCGAGGGATTCGGTGACGAGGTCGCGCATGCGGAGGTTGAACTTACGCTCCGAGGTGTGAAAGCCCGGTGTGTCGAGGAATACGATCTGGCCGCGCCCGTCGGTGAGGATGCCGCGGATCTTGTTCCGTGTGGTCTGAGGCACCGGCGAGACGATGGAGATCTTGTGGCCGCAGAGTGCGTTCAGCAGCGTCGACTTCCCCGAAGAGGGGCGGCCGACGATCGAGACAAAGCCGGAGCGTCGCATCGTCCTTGGATTCACCTCGCTACGCTAGTATATTCCCGACTATAGCAGATCACAGCCCAGCAAGGGAGCCACCAGACAATGATAGACGATCGAATCGTAGTGAGAAACGAAGACGACGAGCAGGAAAAAGACGAGAACACCCAGGCAAACGAGCAGCTCATCCAGCGCATGCTCAAGACCCGGACCATTCTCGTGTCCGGCGAGATCAACAAGCCTCTGGCCGAGCGCGTCGTTCGGCAGCTGCTGCTGCTCGAGGAGCAGAGCGATGAGCCCATCAAGGCCTTCATCGACTCCCCCGGCGGCGATGCCGATGCCGGGTATGCCATTTTCGATATGATGCGCTTCGTGAAGCCCGAGGTTCACACCATCGGCATGGGTCTCGTTGCGAGCGCCGGCGCCATTATCCTCCTCGCCGCAGCGAAGGAGAACCGCATCGGCCTGCCCAACTCGCACTATCTCATTCACCAGCCGCTGAGCGGCATGCGCGGTGTTGCGACCGACATCGAAATCCACGCCCGCGAGATCGAGAAGATGCGCGCTCGCATCAACAAGCTCATCTCCGAGGAAACCGGCCAACCGATGGACAAGGTCGAGAAAGACACCGACCGCGACTTCTGGATGGGAGCCGATGAGGCCAGGGAATACGGACTGATTTCCAAGATCGCGACGAGCCGCACCGAGCTCTGACGCACACCGGGGCCCGGCACACGCCGGGCCCGACTTTTCGGGGCACAGCACACGCGGCAGTCCCGATTAATCCCCTCGCAGCACTGATCTGCCGCCGAACACAAGCAGCAGGCCGGATTTCCCCGTATCGTGGGGTGATGGGATACGCTCCATTTCGACCCGGGCCGCGGTTGCTTGCCCTGGCCGCCGCGACTGCAATTATGCTCGGCTGCGACGGCGACCGACAGGCCGACCACATCACCGTTCTCTCCTACAACCTACAGAACCTCTTCGACGGAATCGACGACGGCACCGAGTACACCGATTTCGACCCCTCGCGTGGCGCGTGGACCGCCGAGGCCGCCGACGCGAAGGCCTCGCGCGTTGCCCGCGTCATCCGCCGGGCGGTTCGCGGCGGCCCCGACGTGCTCTGCCTGCAGGAGGTCGAGCACGGGCGCGTGGTGGCCGACCTGGCCCGTGATCACCTCCGACGCCGGGGCTATCGCTACGCCGCGGTCAGCGAGACGCCCGGCTCGGCCGTGGAGGTCGCGCTCCTCTCGCGAGTGCCGATTGCCGACGCGCGGGTGCATACGCCGGTGCGGGGGTGGCCCCGGCGATTACCGGACGGAGGGGAGGCCGGCGCGATCCTCAGGCCGGTGCTCGAGGTTCGCCTCGAGACCGCGGGCGTGCCGCTTCACCTCTTCGTGAACCACTGGAAGTCGAAGTCCGGTGGGCCCCGGGAGACCGAGCCCGCGCGCCGGGCGGCGGCACGGGTGGTGGCCCGCCGAATCCGCGCCATCACGGCCGATGCCCCCGGCGCCGGGATCATCGTCTGCGGCGACCTCAACGAGTCTCCACATGCCTTCGATGATGCCGGCGGCGCCTATCCAACCGCTCTCATGCCGCTCGGCGCCGGCGAGCCGTCGTCCGCGTCCCACGCGCTGCGGGTGTCCGGCGACCCGGCCGCGGTGCGGCGGGCGAGCCCGGCGGCGGTGCTCTATTCTCCGTGGGCCGACGCGGAGGCTCCGGGGAGCTACTACTTTCGCGGAAGCTGGCGCCGCCTCGACCACACCCTGGTCTCCGCGGGACTGCTCGATGAGGAGGGCTGGGAATTCGCTGCCTTCGAGGTCGTGGCGCCGCCGTTTGCAACGACCGCGGACGGCCGCCCGATTGCCTCCAGGCGCCCGGGGCGTGACGGCCGCGCCGACGGCGGGGGCCGGGCGGGAGGGGGAGGCTTTTCGGATCACCTGCCGGTGTTGCTCAGCCTGAGGCGCCGGACGGAGTGAGGGGCCACACGCCGAGGTCCTCGAGCTCGCGGGTTGCGGCCTCGGCCCAGCCGCGGTTTGCGCGCGGGCTTGCGGGACTCGGGTGGAGAACGCGGCCGATCCGCGGTCGGGGCCGGGTGCTCTCCGCGGGCCCGGGGTCACCCGTGCGGTGGACGCCGCCGTGCGCGGGAGGTGCGGCCGCCAGCGCCGTCCGGATCCTCGTCTCGGCGAAGCCTCCCACGCCGATGACCCATTCCGGCTCGAGCGCCGCGACGAGGCGCGTGAGATGCTCGTCGCAGGCGCGGAAGAGGGCGTCCCGCTCTGCGGCGCGGAGTTTGTCCGGGGTTCGGTTCCGCCCCGATTCCTCGAGGAACAGAAGCGGGCAGTAGTTCGCCACGAAATGGCGTGAGAAAAAGCGGTCGGGCGTGCCGAAACGCCCGCGGAAGAGTCCCCACAGCCTGCGCCCGCTGACCTCGCTCCGGCTCGTCTCGAAGCCGTCCACCGGTCGCTTCGGGTGTTCCTGTGGCGGCCGTCCGATCTCGCCTTGGATGCCGAGCCAGTCCCGCACCGTCTCGACCTCACCGAAGGGTACACCGGTCTGCGCCATACCCCACGGGCCGGGATTCATCCCGACGAACACGACGCGGGCGCGGTCCGGGGCGTATCGGAGGATGTAATCTTCATGCGCAGCCCAGGCATAGCTGAGGGGATTGTACACGTGGGTGACGGGCGCGCCGAAGGATAGCTCCTTGACGAGGGCGCACAAGTTGGCGGCCGCTTCGCGAACGGAGGCCGCGGCGGGCCGGGGATCGCCGATCGGGGCGTCGGCGCGATGGTGCCGGGAATCGCCGCCGCCCGCGTCTCGCCCCCGGGGATCGCCGGCGGTCATCGTGTTTCCTCCTCCTGCGACACGTCGAGCTTCTGCGCGAGTCGGTCCACCCGCTCGTCCACTTCGGAGAGTGCCTTTTGCAGGTTCTTCAGATGCGTCTGTGCGACCGAGAGGGACTTGGCAAGCTCGGTGCCCTCGGTGCGGGCGGCGGTGAAGCGTGAGAGCAGCGTGCGGGCATCCTTGCTGATTGCAAATCCGCGAAGTCCGTAGGCGACAGTCTGCAGATAGAGAAAGAGGGTGGACGGGCTCACCGGCACCACGCCACGGCCCATCGCTTCGCCGAGGAGATCATCACCCTGGTCCACGAAAACGAACTGATAGACGCGCTCGGAGGGAATGTACATGAGGGCGAAGCCGAGGGTGCCCTCGTCGGGGCGAATGTAGCGCTCTGCGATGTCGTTGACGTGGCGCATGAAGGCGGTGCGAAGCTCGCCACGTCCGCCGGCGCCCCGCGAGCCGCCGCTTCGCGCCCCCGCGCCCCGGCTGCCGGCGGTGCCCCGCGAGCCGCGTGCGTCGGCCTCCTTCTCCATGGCGCGCTTGGCCGCCTCGAAGGGAAACTTCGCATCGACGGGGACCATGTAGCGTCCGAGCTTCACCACTGCGTCTACCCGGGTACCTTCGCGGAAGGAGTACTGCAGCTCGAAGGTGCCCTTCGGAAGCCAATCCTCGAGAAGGCGGGAGAGCAGGGTCTCACCGACCGCACCGCGCGACTGCGGCACCGAGAACACCTGCTCGAGCTCCGAGAGGGAGCGCGAGACGTCCTCGAGGCGGGAGAGCACTCCGGCCTCGTCGCCGGCAGGAGCCCGACGGCGGCGGAGCAGCACGACGAGAAGGACGAGCAGAAGCACGAGGATGATTCCGAACGCGAACGCGGCCATGGTTTGCGGGGTAAGCGCTGACTCCGGCATGCGCCCATCCTACCGCCCCGCGCTCGGCTTGCAAAGCACATCCAATCGTACTATAAATGGGCGGAATGGCGGTGTTCACCAGTGAGAGGGAGTATGTGAACACCCTGACCCCCCGGTCTGTCCTGCCGGAGGGGTTTCGGGTTTCAACAACCCGCCTGACCTTCGTAGCGCGCGAGCGACCAAGCGAAGAACCGTATGCCATGAACCTGGCCCTGCTGCTGGCCGACGAGCCGACGCAGGTGTTCGCCGGAGCGTTTACCTCCAACCGGGTTACCGGCGCGCCGGTTCAGATCGCGCGGGCGCGAATGGAACGCGAGACGATGCAGGCGGTCCTCGTCAACAACAAGATAGCGAACGTGTGCGCGCCCACGGGAAAACAGGACGCGCTCGGTCTCACCGAAGAGCTCGCCCGCAGGCTCGCGCTCGATCCCGAAGACTGCCTGTCGGCATCCACCGGCGTCATCGGCTGGTCTCTTCCCCTGCCCGAGATGAAGGCGGCGCTCCCCGAGCTTGCCGCCGGACTCCACGACGGGTCCTGCGTCGACGTGGCGCAGGCGATCATGACCACCGACTCCTTCCCCAAGGTGCGCCACGCGGAGGTCGGTGCCGGGCGCATCGTGGCTGTCGCCAAGGGCGCCGGAATGGTGGAGCCGAACCTCGGCACGATGCTGGTGTTCATCCTCACCGACGTCACCATCTCCCGCGAAGAGCTCCGCCGGGCCCTTTCAGAGGTCGTTGACGGCAGCTTCAACAGCATCAGCATCGACGGCGATCAGAGCACCAGCGATATGGTGCTCGCGATGAGCTCCAGGCGTAAACCGCCGGTTGATCGCGAGACGTTCCGCGTGGGGCTTAATCGGGTGTGTCGCGAGCTTGCCGCCGACATCGTACGAAACGGCGAGGGCACGGGACACGTCATTCGGGTGCGCGTCGACGGTGCGCCGAGCGCCGATGAGGCAAAGGCGGTCGGGAAGGCGGTGGTGAACTCCCCGCTGGTAAAGGCGGCGGTGTACGGAAACGATCCCAATGTCGGCCGCATCGTATCTGCGGTCGGTGATTACGCCGGAAACACCGGGCTTCCTCTGGATGTGGAGCGGATGCGCGTTAGAGTAGGGGAGGAGACCGTCTTCGAGGCCGGTGCGTTCGCGCTCGACCGGGAGAAGGAAAGCCGGCTGTCGGAGTATCTTTCGGCGGCATCCACCGACCCCGCCGCCGTCGGCTATCCCCGCCACGAGCTCGAGGTGGTCATCAGTATTTCGCTTGACAGTGGCGGCGGATCCGCGCAGGTGCTCGGTTCCGATCTCTCCTACGAGTACGTGCGAGAGAACGCCGATTACAGAACGTGAGAGATGCAATATGAGTGAGCTTCAGTCGACCCAGGCCAACGCGGAGATCCGGGAGGCGAGCAACATGCTCGCGCGGGTGCGTGACGAGGTCTCCCGCGCGGTGGTGGGCCAGGCCGAGATGATAGACGGATTGTTGATGGGCGTTCTCGCCAACGGGCACGTGCTTCTCGAGGGCGTGCCGGGGCTTGCGAAGACCCTGGCGGTGAAGACGATCAGCGCGGTGATCGATTCGAGCTTCAAGCGCATACAGTTCACCCCCGATCTCCTGCCGGCGGACCTGGTGGGAAACATGGTCTATCGCCAGCAGACCGGGGAGTTCGTGCCTCGCAAGGGACCGGTGTTCTCCAACATCGTTCTTGCGGACGAAATAAACCGCGCGCCGGCAAAGGTGCAGTCGGCGCTTCTCGAGTCGATGGAGGAGCGTCAGGTGACCATAGGCGACCAGACCTACGGGCTGCCGGAGCCCTTCTTCGTGCTCGCCACGCAGAACCCCATCGAGCAGGAGGGTACCTATCCTCTGCCGGAGGCGCAGCTCGACCGCTTCATCATGAAGCTCACCGTCAATTACCCGAGCGCCGAGGAGGAGCTCTCTATCCTCAGGCGTATCGGCGTCCAGCAGGAGGTCGAGCTCAAGCCGGTGCTCTTCCGTCCCGACATCCGCAGGCTCAAGGACATCGTGTCCCGGATTTCGGTGGATGAGCGGATCGAGGAGTACATCGTCGCCCTTGTGACCGCCTCCCGTGAGACGAGCCGGGGTGGGCATTCGTTCTCGCGCTACATCGAGTTCGGCGCCTCGCCGCGAGCGACGATCTACCTCTATCGCTGTGCAAAGGTGAAAGCCCTGTTCGAGGGGCGCGATTATGTGGTGCCGGAAGACGTGAAGTCGATCTCCCGGCCGGTGCTCCGTCATCGTATCGTTCTCTCCTACGAGGCGGAGGCCGAGGAGCTTACGACCGACGACGTGGTGAACTACCTTCTCTCGGCGGTGCCGGTCCCCTAGGACCGACGCGCCGACCGGTACGCTTTCATGGACCGAGCGCGGATCCTCTCCCGTGTAAAACAACTGCAGCTTCTCTCAAACAGACTCGTCGAGAGTCTCCTTGCGGGGAACTACCGCTCTGTGTTCAAGGGACCCGGCATCGAGTTCGACGAGGTGCGGGAGTACGTCGAGGGCGACGATGCGCGTCTCATCGACTGGAACGTAAGCGCGCGAATGGCAAGCGCCTTCTCCAAGACGTATCGCGAGGAGCGCGAGCTCACCCTGTTCATGATCGCCGACCTCTCCGGCTCGCTCAACGTCGGCGCCCGGCATGAGTCACGTCGGGAAGTGCAGAGCATCCTGTTTTCGCTGCTGACGTTTGCGGCGGTGCAAAACAACGACAAGGTAGGAGCTGTCTTTTTCACCGATCGCATCGAGCACTGGGTCCCCCCCGTAAAGGGCAGGAAGCACGCGACGCGACTCGTGGAGGACATGATTGCCTTCGAGCCACAGGGTGCGGGCTCCGATCTCTCCCTGGCGCTCAGGGCGGCGGGAGAGGCGCTGAAGCGGCGCGGCATCTGCGTGGTCCTCTCCGACTTCAAGACGACCGGGTACCTCAGGGAGCTGAGCCTTCTCGCACGGCGCCACGACGTGATAGCGGTCCGCATTTATGATCCCATGGACCTGGAGTATCCGCGCACCGGACTCGTGCAGCTCGAGGACCCGGAGACAGGGCGCACCATACTCGCCACGGGGCGTTCACGAAAGTTCAGGAAGCAGTACCGCGAATACTGGGAAGTTCAACGGCTGCAGTGGCAGCGGGACTGCCGCCGCCGCGGCATCGCAACGCTCGAGGTATCCACCGAAGACGACCCCGTGGGCCGCCTCATCGAGTTCTTTCGCAGGAGGAAGTCCCGATGAGGCGACATTGCGCCCGGCGGCGCCTCAGCCCGGCCGCGGTGGTGCTTCTGCTGCTGGCGCTGTTCCTCACGCCCACGCCGCCGACGGCGGCGCAGAGCGAGGAGCCGCAGGAGGCGGAGATCGAGCGTACGACGTTCCTGCCGCAGGTGTTCTACGTTGGCGACCGCGTGGAGATGCGCGTTGCCTTCCGTACCTCGCCCGGGGCCGCCCCTCGACTTCCGGCGGAGTCACCGTCCATCGCCTGGGGAACCCTGCACCGCGTGCGCCTTGCCGAAGTGTCGGGCGGGTGGGAGCTGCGGGTAGCCTTTACCCCCTATCAGCCCGGCACCCAGACCCTGCCGGCGATGGAGCTCGGCGATGTGTACCTGCGGGGCATCGACGTTCCCGTGCCGTCCATCCTCGACGCAGACCGCTCGGAGCTCGCGCCGTTGCGCGATCAGCTGCTCCTTCCGGCAACACGTATGCTGCTTGCAGCTGCGGTCGCCGTTCTGGTGATCATTCCCGCGGTGTGGTTCGTGTTCTTCAGGTGGGGCAGGCGACGCTTCCGGGACCTGCTGACGCGATACCGCGACGCCCTGCCATATCGCCGCATCAATCGCTCGCTGCGCCAGCTCGGCAACGAGATGGACGATATGAGCGATCGTGACTTCTACATTCAGCTGCTCTCCGACTTTCGCTCCTATCTCTCGCGCCGCATGCACACCGAGGCCTTCTCCGCGACGACCGAAGAGCTCGCCGGGGAGCTCGAGCGCTACATCCCCACCGAGGAGGACCGCGAGGCGGTGCTCGAGGTGTTCAAGTTCGGGGATCGGGTGAAGTTCGCCAGCCAGCGGGCCTCGACCCGTGCGCGCTCCGATCACCTCGAGGCGGTTATGCGGGTGCTGCGTCACGTGGAGCGAAAGCGTGAATCCCGGAACAGGACGCGCGAGGAGAAAGTGCGCGAGAAGAGGGGTGCTCACAGTGGTGTTTGAGACGCCCGGCTACCTCTTCTTACTGCTGCTCGTCCCTCTGGGTGTCTACTTCCGCCACTTCTGGCCGCAGCGCGGCGGGAAGCTGCCCTTTGCCTACCGTGTGTGGAACGCGCGGGGGTTCGTGCCGAGCTTTTTCGCCCGTCGTGCGGTATTCGCACTGGCCACTATCTCTTTCTGGTCCGCGGTCGTCGCCCTGGTGGTTGCTCTCGGTGGTCCCGCCAACGTGACCCGTGAGCGGGTGTTTCTCAACCGCGGGATCGACATGATGATCGTACTCGACGAGTCGCCGAGCATGGCGGCCCAGGACTTCGCGCCGGTGAACCGCTTCGAGAGCGCGCGGGACACCATCCGTCGGTTCGTCGAGGGACGCGAGAACGATCCCATCGGTCTGGTGAGCTTCGGTGCGGAGGCGGCCCTTCGCGTGCCGCCCACCACCGACTATGCAAAGCTCGGCGACGCCCTGGAGGGCCTGCGCATCATGGAGCTCGGCGACGGGACGGCGATCGGCATGGGGCTCGCGCTCGGCGCACTGCACCTTCGCTCGAGCGATGCGCCGGAGAAGGTGATGATTCTCCTCACCGACGGCGAGAACAATGCCGGGGAGGTGCCCCCCGAGACGGCTGCGCGGGTTGCGACCGAGATCGGGATCCGGATCTATACCATCGGCATCGGTAGCGAGACCGAGGCGCCCATCGAGTTCACCGACCCCGAGACCGGGCAGGTCTACCGTGGCACCTTCGAGGGCGGCTTCGACGAGGCAATCCTGCGCGAGATCGCCGCGCTTTCCGGCGGGGCCTACTTCTATGCCGGAACGAGCGGCACCCTCGAGTCGGTCTTCGAGGCCATCGACTCCATCGAGGCGACCGAGAAGCGGGTGCGGATCGAGGTCAACACCGAGCCACGCCACCGCCTGCTCATCATTTTCGCAGTTGGTGCGCTGCTTCTCGACTTCTTCATTCGAAAACTCCTGCTGCGGGAGGTGCTATGAGTATCGAGCATCCCCGTGTCCTGTGGCTGCTTCTCGCGCTGATTCCACTCGCGGCGCTGCAGTTCTACCAGTTTCGAAACGGGCGGCACGATCTGGGCCTCCTTGCCGGCGACCGCCGCGAGTCGGTGCTCACGGTGTACCTGGTGAAGTGGTTTTTCTCGTCGTTCTTCTTCACGCTGGCCATTGCCTTCTCCATCCTCGCGCTGGCGGGGTTCTCCTGGGGGCAGCGATCGGTGGAGGAGGATCGCAGCGGGCTCGACGTGGTGTTTGCGGTTGATGTATCGCGCAGCATGCGGGCGAGCGACGGTGACGAGACGGGGCGAATCATCGAGGCGCGCGACATGATGCAGGGCATCGTGCAGGATCTGCCGACGGCGCGCTTCGGTATCGTCGTGTTTGCAGGGCAGGCGCTGCGGACGGTGCCGGTGACCGAGGACAGGGTTGCGGTGGACTCCTTCATTAGCTCACTGGGGACGGAGGTGCTTTCCGCCGCGGGAACGGACCTCGAGCAGGGCCTCGATGCCGCATTTGCCGCCTTCCCCGAGGGGGCGAACCGCAACCGCGTTCTCGTCCTTCTCTCAGACGGCGAGCAGCACCGCGGAAACCCGCTCCGGCCCGCCGAGGTGGCGGGGTCGGCCGGGGTGCCCGTGTTTGCCGTGGCCTTCGGCTCTGTCGATGGCTCGACGATCACCCTCTCCGACGGCAGCCGCCTCACCGACGCGGAGGGGAACGTGGTGTTGAGCCGCGCCGATCCGGGTATCATGGAGGACATCGCCCGCGCCTCCGGCGGATCCGCCTTTCGCGGGGGCGGTGGCGAAGCGTTCGGCGGGCTCATGCGTGAGATCCGCGGGTTCGAAGAGCGGCGCGAGCGGGAAGGCTTTCGCCTCGTCTCGGTTCCCCGGTTCCGCGTCTTTCTGATCTTCGCGGTGATCGCGCTGGCGCTCAGTGTCTTTGTGCGGGTATTTCGATGGAAGGGTGTCGTATGAGACGGATGCTCATAGCGGCGGCTGCCGTGGTGCTCCTTTCGGGATGCGGTGCGGAGTCGCATCTTCGCGTCATACGCGGAAACTACGCCTACGGGCAGGGCAGGTTCCAGCGGGCGACTGTCGACTATCTGCGTGCCTGGGAGAACAACGAGTATCGGGCTCAGATCGCCTATAACCTCGGAAACGTCTACTACGCCCTTGGCGAGGTGCAGGCGGCGCTCGGCATGTGGCAGCGCGCCCAGGAAAGCGGCGAGGCCGACATTCTCTTCGGCGTCACCTTCAACAAGGGGGTGTTCTACTACGAGCGCGGACGCTACCAGGATGCCTACACACAGTTCAGGCGCGCCCTCGAGATAGACCCGGGAAGCGTCGACGCCAAGGTCAACCTCGAGCTCGCCCTGGAGAAGATCCGGGCAAGCGAGCAGGTTGTGCGGGGAGATCCGTCGGTGGCCGGGAGTGGAGGTGCGCCGTCGGCACAGTCGGTGCGAATACTCGAGTACATCAGGAGAAAGGAGGGAAGCCGGTGGTTTGCCACGGAAGAGGTGGAAGACGAGCCGGGCATGCCCGCCTGGTAGCGGGCCTCGCCCTTCTCGCAGTAACACTCATCGCGCCGCACGCCCTCCCGGCTCAGGAAGAGCTCGACTCCACCGTGGAACCCTCCCGAATCACAGTGGGTGATCGGTTCTCCCTCGTCATCCGGGCGTCGGACCTGCCGATTGACGAGCTCTCCCTCGAAGAGCCCGACTATCCCGAGACGATCACGAAGCTCTCCGGTGCATCCATCGTCGAAGCCGAACAGACCGGCTTCCCCGGGCTCGGCCGACGCCGCATCGAGATCGAGATACCCTTTCGCGCGGAGGCGGCGGGACGCGTGATCCTCGAGCCGATTCAGCTCACCGACCGGCAGGGCGCCACCTGGCAGACGGAGCGCCATCTCGTCGAGATCGGTTTGTCCAGCGCCGATTCCCGCGTGCCCTTCGATGCTGCCTGGCATCTGCCGGCCGAGACCGTGTACGAGGGGCAGACCGTTCCCGTGTACCTCGAGATAGAGAAGGCCACGAGCTTCTCCTTTCCCGGCACTATCGACGTGGAGCCTCCCACCGGCGCGGTCTTCGAGGAGGTGCAGGGTCTCGGGTCGGTGGCGAGCGAGGTCGTCTCCGGGGTCGAGCTCTTGAGGTACCCCGTTGCGACGTTCCTCATGACGCCGTCGGGGCCCGGTGAGCTTCGTATTCCCTCGGCCCTTGTGGGGCGCGGAGAGATGGCGCGTCGGGCGGAGGCTCGGGTCGTAAACGTGCAACCCCTGCCCGAAGAGGTCCGCACGACCCTTGCGGTCGGCACCTACCGGTTCTCCGCCGAGCTCTCCGATACCGTGCTCACCGAGGGGGACACCACCGTCCTCACCATGCGTGCAGAAGGGACCGGCAACCTCGACTTCTTCCGTTTTCCCGCGGTGGATGCCGGAGAGATGACGGTCGGCTCGGTCGGTGAGCAGAGTGAGGTGGCCCCCGTCGCCGCGGGGCTGGTCGGCTCGCGGGAGTTGAGGCTCCGCGTGGCCCCCCGCGAGCCCGGCGAGCACGAGATAGTGGTGGAGCGTTTCTACTGGCTCGATCCCGACACCGGGCGGACGCGGAGCCAGGGACCCTATCGCTTCACACTCGACGTGCAGGCCGCAGAGGCCACTGTTGCTCAGGCACGCGAAAGCACGCCGTTCGGGCCCCTCGAGCTCAGTGAGATTCAGCGCGTGCAGCCGGTGGAGATGTATCGCATCCCCGCCTTCTACCTCCTGTTTCTCCCACCGCTTCTTCTTATCGTGCTCTCCTGGGCGGGCGTAACGGCCAAACGCACCGGCATGGTCACGCTTCTGGTCGTGCCGTTTGCGCTCGTGCTCGTTGCCGCCGCGCCGGTACGTGATCTTCCCGAGGAGGAGATCGAGCTGTCGGTTTCTGCGCTCGACGGCGGACGGCTCGCCGAGGCGATGTGGCGTCTCGAAACGCTCCACGAGGACTACCCCCGCAGTCCGGGGATTCTCTACAACCTCGGCTACGCCGCCTATCTCGCCGACGAACGGGGTCAGAGCGTCTACGCGCTGCGGGAGGCGTTGCGTATCCGCCCCATGTTCGAGGACGCCCGTGCAGGACTTACCTGGGTAGAGGACCAGTACGGGCTGGACCGTCAGGTGGAGGTGAAGGCTCGGTTCCATCCCGACGTGGCCCTGGTGGCGCTCTTCGTGCTCGCCTATCTCTCGGGCGGCCTCGCGTTCGTTCTCAAACGGGGAGGTGATGCGCGCTACGCCATCGGCTTCATTTCCACGCTGCTGTTGATGATTGCCGCGGGCGTGCTTATGGTGTATGCGGTGCACGGTGCGTCGCGTCCGACTGCGGTAGTGCAGCAGCAGGAGGCGGCGCTCAAGCAGGTACCGGTGGCGGAGGCCAAGCAGTGGCTTACCCTGCCGGCCGGCACCGCCGTGGAGCCGCTCGACCAATACGCCGATTACCGACTGATTCGAACCGGGTTCGGTGTTGAAGGATGGATGGACGAGAATATGTTGCTGGTGAGCAGGCGATGAGTTTCGAGGACATCCTCAGGCAGTGGGAAGAGAACGAGCGTCGCGCCGACAGCGAGACACAGCGCCGGCGTCGCGATCATCTCGAATCGCTTCTCGACCGCTATCCACCGGATGCCGCGGAGAAAGGTGACGTCGACGCGGCCGGGGGATCGCCTGCCGGACCGCGCGGTGGACCGCGTCCCGCATCACTCCCCATCGACGACGAGATCGACCTGCACGGCTTGACCGTGGAGGAGGCCCTCGCGGCGACCGGACGTTTCATCGAGGCGGGGCTCGCCGGGGGCTATCGGAAAGTGCTCATAGTCCACGGCAAGGGTCTCCACTCGCAGAACGGTGGTGTGCTCGGTGCGGCTGTTCGCCGGTTTATCGAAAAGCACCCCGATACCGGGGCGATGGGTACGCCGAAGCAGCGTGACGGCGGCTCCGGGGCCCTGTGGGTGGTGCTACGTCATCGTTCGCGGTAGACGATGCGACCGCGGTTGAGGTCGTAGGGGGAGAGTGCTACTTTCACCTTGTCTCCGGGTACGATGCGAATGTAGTGCTTGCGCATCTTGCCCGAGAGATGGGCGAGGATCAAATGTCCGTTCTTCAGTTCAACGCGAAACATCGTATTGGGAAGTGATTCCTTCACGATGCCTTCGACTTCAATGGCTTCTTCTTTGGCCACGAAACCTCCTGGTGCCGTATAAATTTCGTTATCGTAACACTATGCAAAACTGCGGGCTTTGTCAACGCAGGTTCTCAGTTCGCCGCCGGATGTGCGCCCGCGGATATCGAAACGTGTTGACTTTTCCCCGCCTTTCTATCATTGTGAGGCGCCACATTTCAGCAGAGGGATGAGATGGATAAAGAGTTTGTTGAGCGCATGAAACAGAAGCTTCTCACTATGAAAAAAGAGATCCTCGACAACCTCGTGGCGGAGAACGAGGATTTCCAGAACATCATAGACACCGATGACTCGAAGGATCTCGTCGACATCGCGAGTACCGACATAGACAAGCGCGTTCTCGATGCGCTTGGCGCTCAGGAGATGAAGCGGCTGAACCTGATCGACGCTGCGCTCGCGCGCATAGAGGCAGGGAAGTACGGCATCTGCCTCAAGAGCGGTAAACCGATTCCGACGGAGCGCCTCGAGGCAATCCCCTACGCGCTGTACCGTATCGAATACCAGAACGAGCTCGAGCGCCGCAACCGCTGAAGCGCAGCGCCCCGACGGCTGCGGTGCCCCCGCGGGCTTCCGTGCCCCGGTTATAGGCATTATTTCTCACATCACTAAGGTCCGACCTCCATTTTCCGATACATCTAGGTGGAGGATGGAGAAATGCTTGATGCAAGTATTTCCAATGGACCGCAGACGGTACCCGTGACGAGCCTTGTGCGGGCGCGCTACGGGATGGGGAAGCTCGCACTTCCGGTGAACGGGCCGTTGGGCTACGTGCGGCTGAAACACATCCAGGGAATCCCGCCGTCCGGAGAGGGTGGCGGCTTCAGCATACAGAAGCTGCAGGTACTCGACAGCCTTATCGACAGGCTCGCCCGCATGAAAAACGTCGAACGCTTCACCGCAGATGACGACGGCGCGTCGGCCGAGCAGGTGGACGCCATGATCGAGCGCTACTCCGCCCAGCTGCATCAGGTGCTTCAGCAACTCTCCGCATCGGGCTACGCCGGCCAGGCGGATTCACTCGGAAATATTCTCAACGGCCTCGTGTAGCGCGCCCGGCCCGCATGGCCGGGGCCGGCGGTCGATCCGCCTCAGAGAACCCCTTCTTTTCGTAATACCGGATTATTCCTTGCCTCTCGCTCGATGGTTGAGAGCGGTCCGTGAGCCGGGTAGAGCCGTGTCTCAGGGGGCAGGGTGAGCAGGCGCTCGGTGATGCTCTTCAGCAGCTGCTTGCGGTTTCCCTTGCCGGAGTCTGTGGTGCCGATGTCCTTGAAGAACAGGGTGTCTCCGGTGAACACCGCCTTCTCCTCCTCGGAGTAGAAGCACACACTGCCGGGAGTATGTCCGGGTGTATGTATGACTGTGAGGTCGCTTTCGAGGATGGTGTCCCCGTCGACGAGCTTGATGTCCGCATCGGGCAGGGGCGAATAGAGCTCTTCGAACAGTGCCTCTCCATCGGGGCCCATTCCGGCAAAGAGCTCCTGGTGAATGCCGAGCGCCTTCTTGCCGAGCATCTTCGCGTCGGCCTTGTGGATGGCCAACGGAACCTCTTCTTCATAGTGATCCTGGATGTAGCGGACCGCGGAAGAGTGATCGAGGTGCCCGTGGGTCAGAAGGATTGCCTTGGGCTTCATGTTCATGGCCTCGAGGCGTCGAACGATGGCCGCGCCGTCGGCGCCGGGATCGATTACGATGCATTCCTTCTTCGCGGTGGCAAACGCGTACACGTTGGTGTGTACAGGCTCTACGACCATTCGCTCTACCATGATACTATCACCCTACCCTAGTTGGCGGCATTCCACAAGATGAGTACCTGGTATCTGGTCTTCGGTCTCGCATGTACGTTCTTCATCATCATACCTGGCGCAGGTGCTGTCTCCGTTCGCAGGAGATGGCGGCGGTTTCGCCGCGCCCTGGTACGCGCAGCGCTCGCACCGACGGTGACCTATTCGGCTCTCTCACACCTGCGGCGGGCGGCGGGTGGCGGCGGCCGTTACCGATTCTTCGGGCGTCTTGAAGCCATTGAAGATGATGATGTGATATGGCTCAATGACGGAGCCATCTCGGTTGCGGCAGACGTTGCCCGCACCACCGCCTATCTGCTTCCTTCGACGGGCTCGCGGCAGCAGCCCTCGCGGCCCGTGTCGGAGGAATCCCCCGACCGCGTTCCCTGGTCGCGCCTGACGACGCTTCCCGAGCGCACCCCCGTGTTCGTGGCCGGCGAGCTGCGTCTGGAGGGAGATCGACCGGTCTTTCGTGCGGAGGCGCCCGGCGATGAGCTCCTGCTCATCCTCTATGACGGGCCGGGCGAGGACGTGCTGCAGCATTCGGTGTGGACCGGCCGGCAGCGAAACGAATACTGGAACCTCCTCACGCCGGCGTCGCTCGCGGTCGGCTCTCTGGCACTCCTGCTTGCCGCCTACATCCTGCTGCGCATACCCGCGGACCGGAGTGCGGCAATACTGGCGGTCAGCTGCGCTCTGATTCCGATACTGCCTCTGCTGCCCCCGGGTTTCATCTCGTTTCCATTGTATCGCCGCATGTGGCGCCGCGGGCGCTATCTCCGCGCCGAGCGTGACATTCTGCGGCTGCCGCTTCGCCATGACTTCGATGCGCGCGGCGAGACGCTGCTTCCTGACCGCGAGCGCTACGTGATGCGCACCGTCGACAGGGTCGCCGCCGGCGAGCTCGTTCACGCAGGCGCGCAGCGACTGGATGTGAGCGTGGCCGAGGCCGAGGCCGAGGAGGGGCGTGAAGGGGAGGGGCGGCGCTACTTCGTCTTTGGGACCCCCGACGCCGCCCCGGCCCGCGCCGCAACATCCGATGCGGCCGGTCTCCGAAAGCCGGGTGATCCGATGGCGGGATTGCTCGTCCTACCGGGGGAGCCGTCCCGCCTCGCGCGCCGGTCCGAGCGAGCAGCGCAGCTCTTCGAGATCTCTGCTGTGGCGATCCTGCTCGCCGGGACGGGGATCAACTTCTATATTGCCCTGTTGCTCGTCAGTCGCGTGATGTTCTGACCGGGGCTCTGTTCTCGGCGACGATATCCCCGGGCGGCCATGATATCCCCGGGCGGCGCTGCCGCGGGTCAGTCGACCTTGCGAGCGTAGTTCACGTTGAGCTTTCGACCGCGGTATTCCTTGCCGCTGAGCTCGTCGATCGCCGCCTGGGCCTTGTCCTTCGACAGCTCGATGAATGAGTACTTGTCGAGGATCTTGATCTGCCCGATGTCGTCGGAAGTCACGCCGTCGACGCTGGTGAAGAGCTGGATGAGGTCACGCGGAAACACCTTGCGATTCTTGCCCACGCCCACGAACACAGTGGAGAAGTCGCCGTTCTTGTCGGTCTGTTTGGCCGGCTTCGCCGGCTTTGACGGTTTGCCGGATTTCGACGGGGCGCTGTAGTGCTTGAGCAGATACGCGGCGAAATAGCCCCGGCGAAAGAACGGCACGCGCTTCCGGATGAGCTTTCGAAAGGCGTTCATCTCGTCCGGGTCCTCGTTATCGTGGATATCCCGGATTATCTCGTCGATCTGCTCCTTGAGCTTCTCGTCCCTCATGAGATCGGAAAATGTTCTCGTACTCACGGTTTGACTCTCCTTCCGTGTGGAATTGGATCGTCTCGTACCGCCGTTTGCCGCGTCGCCTGCCGGCACCTCGCCGTTCGTGTCCGTGCCGTCCCTGCGCCATGTCGAGACCGGTATTGTCGACGGTCGGCGCAGAAGGGGCACCACGTCCGCTATACCGTCATGCTGCGTCTCGGTGAAGACGGCCGTCTGGGGATAGCCGGAGAACTTGGAGTAGATGTAGTGCAGGTCGGCATTGAAGCTGCCGGCGAACTCGGCCGCGGGCTCATCGATAACGCACACCTCGACGCTCGAAAGGTCGAGATTATCACGGCGAATGTGATCGATAACGCGCTCGGTGCTGCCGACGATCACATGCGGGGTGTTCGCAATGAGCGATGCTTCCCTGCGCGCGGCGTTGGAGGCGCCCAGCTCGACCACGTCGAGCTGATCGGAGCGGCGTTTTGCCGGCTTTCCATCGAGCGCGACCGCAAGCAGCTCCGCGGTGGCCGTTATGTCCGCCGGTTCACGAGTGATGATGAGTGCCTTGATGCCCGGCTTGTCGAAGCGCACGCGGATCAGGGGCGGTAGGAGAAGTTCTACATGATGCGCGGTGTCGGGTCCCGTCTCGACGACGAAGTCCCTGCCTTTCACGATATGGGGATAGATGGCCTGCTGAAGGTGTGAGAGCTCCTTGCTGCGACGCTTCGATGAGAACTTCTTGATGTTTCGCAGACGTTTCGCCTGGCTCTCTGCTGTCACGTCATCTATCCGCAGGTTCGGACCGTTGTCACGCTGTCTGCGAAAACGATATCTTTCCCCCCGTGCTTTGTCAAGATTGCGGCCCGGTGTGCCGAGTAGACAGAATATGGAGATGATGAAATGAAAACTGCTCTCAATGGCAGGCGGGGGCGAGGGCCCGCGGCATCGCCGTCCGCCCCGGCGCGCCCGGCAATCCCGCGCCGCCGTTCACGCCTGCTTCTCATACCGGCGCTGCTCGTGCTTGCTGCAGCGCAGATCGACGCGCAGCAACTGTTTCGCTTTGAGTACCGCGAGGGGGAGCAGTACCGCATTCTTTCAACCGTCGATCAGAACGTGTTTCTCGACGGGGTGTTCCAGGCGCAGAACAAAGCCCTCAACCGCATTGCCGTTACCATCGAGGAGGTGCGCGACGGCGCAGGCTTCTACGACTTCGAATACAATCACTCGCTCGAGTCCTCCTATCAGGGAACCGACATGTTCCGCTACGGTGAGACCTTTCGCTCGGAGTTCTGGCGCGATGAGCGGGGCCGATACACGATCGATGCCTCGCGCGTGGTGCCGCCGACGCGCGATGTGCCGATTCTTCCCGAGGAGCAGGTCTCACCAGGTGATACCTGGACGGCAACCGGCATCGAGGTGTTCGACCTGGAGTTCGCCGTACCCGGCGACCTGAGCGGAACCATCGAGACGGAGATGCCGGTGCAGTACGAGTACCTCGGCACCCGCGAATGGCGAGGTGGCGAGTACCCGGCCTTCTCCATCCGGTACAATGTCTTCCATCGTGCCGAAGAGACCCCGACAGACCCGTGGTATCCGATCATAATCTCCGGGACCGCCGACCAGCTCTACTACTGGGATTCCGCCCGTGGGCGTCCCCATGGTTACGAGGAGAGTTACGTCTTCGTGCTGCGCACCGCAAACGGACGCACCCTGCAGTACGAGGGCACCGCGAGCTCGGAAGTGCTGAACGCCGATCCCCTCGATCGCGAGCAGGTTGAAGAGGATGTCGAGCGGGATCTCGAGGACCTCGGCGTGGACGACGCGAGCGTCTCCAGCGATGAGGAAGGGGTAACCATCACCCTCGACA
Organism: Spirochaetota bacterium; assembly: GCA_009908925.1. Taxonomy (GTDB): domain Bacteria; phylum Spirochaetota; class Spirochaetia; order DSM-27196; family PWMO01; genus JAAAOH01. The sequence continues at coordinate 19,227 of JAAAOH010000132.1, forward strand.
ACGTGCGCTTCCCGCCCGACTCCGCGCTCCTCGTGGAGTCCGAGCGCGAGAAACTCCGCCGTATCGCCACCATCCTCAAGAAGTATCCCGAGCGCGACATTCTGATCACCGGGCATACCGCCCTTGCCGGCACCGAGGCCGGCAGACAGCAACTGTCCGAGGAGCGCGCCGCCGCCGTCGGCAACTTCCTCATCGAAGAGGGCGTGCGAAACCGGGAGCGGCTGCTTTTCCGGGGCATGGGCGCGCGCGACCCCGTCGCCGACAACTCCACCGAGGAAGGCATGCGGAAGAACCGGCGGGTTGAGATTCTGATTATGGAGAACTAAAGTGATGCGATCCCTGCCGGCGTCGCTCGAAAGCCCGGCCGAGGCCGGCCGGAGTGTTAGCCGACGGGGCCACGCGGCTCAGGCCTCGGTCCAGTGGTGGGAGTCCACACCCTCGATGCGGCGAAAATGAACCAGGTTTGCCGTGATGACTCGAGCGGCGTGCGACCGGGCAATTGCAGCGATGGCAATGTCGGAGTCGTCTATGAGTGTTCCCGCTTTCTCGAGAGCGGCCTTTATTTCCCCGAAGTACTCCGACGATGGTTGGTCCCAGTCGAGTATGCGCACATGACCCAACAGGCGGTCCTTTTGGGTCTTCAGAAGGGTTCGGGCTCTCGAGTCGCGGTCGAGCCTGCGCAGCCCGTACTCGATTTCAGCCAGTACCGGAGGCGCGACCGCCACGGTACCCGGTCGTCGCGCTCCCAGGTACCGCACCATTTCAGCTTCGTTGCGCATCGCAGCGGAGAACGCGGTTGTATCCAGCAGGTCCATCATAGTATCGGTGCGCCCCGGTTACGCCTGTTCTTCATTGCTGCCGCTTCGAGCTCCTTTCCGGCCGTCTGAAGCAGGCGCCGATCCTCGTCGGAAAGATCGAGGTCGAAAAAGCCCGGCGGCCACTCGCCTGCGTCCTCGGCAACTGCTTCTTCACAGGCCTCGATAACGAACCGATTTCGACTCACCCCGCGCCGCCTCGCCACAGCGTCGATTTTCTCGAGGGTCTCGTCCGGGAAATGTATCGTCGTCGATGGCATAATCAGAATATATTCTATTTACGCGACCGCGTCAAGTTTCTTTCTGGTCAGATACCCTTGCACCCTCGACACTGTGCTCAACCCCGCCTCCGTGCTATTGTCTTCTCCGTGAATAGTGCGTCCCATCGATACAGGAGCATCAACTGTCAGTTGCGCAGGGTCGGAAAGCTGGCCGCAGTATCCGGCTTGCTTCTGCTGGTTCTTGCCGGGTGCCGGAATCCGACGGTGGTGGAGTACGAGCCGTATGAGTCGCCGGGGGCGATCTACCCCGCCGACGAACTGGTGGGACAGCAATGGCACTATGAGGACATCGAAATGCCCGGGGCGTGGGGAATACTGCGCGACGCTCAACTATCCGGCGACTTCGCCAACACGATAGTTGCGGTGATCGATACCGGCATTCACCATGACCACCCAGATCTGGACAGTGACGACACCGGCGGTCACGATAACATTCTCTTCGACGGTGTCGCGGATGTTGCCGGCTACGACTTCTACTCCGGTTCAGAAGCCTATCCATCGGGGACATGTGTAAATGGGCCCATAGAATGCGAGGACGCCTACGGAGGAGCCGGCAGGGACCAAAATCCGACCGACCCCGGCGACGGTGAGAACTCCTGGCACGGTATTCACGTGTCGGGAACGATTGCGGCCGATACTCGAGAGACGTTCGCCTCAGACAGCGGCGTTGCCGGTATCGGCTGGAACACTTTGCAGGTGCTGCCCATTCGAGCGCTCGGTCAGCAAGGGGGCAGCACGGCCGACATTGCTGCGGCAATCTACTATGCCGCCGGGATAGAGCAAGCGCCCGGGGATGCGCTGCCGGCCGAGCGCGCGCGCGTTGTGAATCTCAGCCTCGGAGGCTACATAGGTAAGGATCAGGCGCTTTATGGCTCTATCGCGGCTGCCGTCGGTCGTGGTGTGACTGTCATCGCGGCGGCGGGGAACGAATCCGGCGGACAGGTGATGCAGCCTGCTTCTTATGACAACACGATCGCAGTGTCCGCCACGGACGCGACGCGTCAGGTCGCCTCCTACTCGAACGTCGGCCCAGAGATCGACCTCGCAGCGCCGGGTGGTGGAAATCCTGCCAGTGATGAGAACGGTGACGGGATCTCAGATGGTATATTAAGTACTTACTACGACGATACGTCGGGGCCTCCGTACTTCCGCTACGCCTATATCTCGGGCACCTCCATGGCCACCCCCCACGTCTCCGGTGTGGTAGGGCTGCTCTACTCCTACGCCCCCAACCTCACCCAGGACGCCGTCTACGCCATCCTCGCGAATACGGCGAAAGACCTCGGTGAGCCCGGTCACGACGAGCAGTTCGGGCACGGGTTGATCGACGCGCAGGCCGCGCTCGAGTATCTGATAAATGCCGGGCGGGACTTCCCCGTTCAGCCACGCACGCTCGGCGGCGGCGATGCACGCGGCGGGGGGATTTCGAGTGCGGCGGTCTCGAGTCTGGCCGTAGAAGGCGCGGGGCGCAGCCGCGGGAGGCGTCCGACGCAGCGACGTGGCGCGATCCTGCCGGAGGCCGGGGCCGCGCTCGATACGACATCGATCATCATCAAGCTCACCGAGCGTGCCGAAGATCGACGTGGGCTCGCTGCAGCGCGCTCGCTTGCCGATGGAATCGGCGCCGAGGGAGCCGTACCGATCGGCGGGCGCCTCTATCGCGTCGACCTGCAAGGCGCCGGCAACGTGGAGTCCGCCATACGCGCTCTGGGCACGCACGAGGACATCGAGTATGCGCAGCCGAACTACCGCTACAGCCTCATCGAGTAGGGCCGACGCCGGCAGGTGCGTACGGACGCTCCTCGCGATCGTCGCACTGGCTGCGGTGATGCTCCTCGGGTCAGCCGGGCCGGCGGAGGCCCGCGGTGCCTCGGAAACCGGGACCTCCACCGATACAGCTCCTCCGGGAACGGCCGATCCCGCGACGCCGCCGCGCGAAGCCGAGGCCACCGACAGCGAGTCCGGCCCGCCCGACACCGAGCCTACCGCTTTCGCCGACCAGCTCCTCGACAGCCCGTGTCCCTGTTCCGGGGAAGACGTCGCCGAGTCTGTCCCGTTCTCGGTGTTCGCCTCCGGTGCGAACGCGGCGCAGCAGGAGCGTCTCGCGGCGGTGGCAACGTCACAGGAGGAGCTCGAGGAGCTGTGGTCCCGGGTGGCGCGAACGCGTGTGCCGCAGCCCGACCCGCCGGAGGTGCGTTTCGAGTCTCAAACGGCGGTGGCAATCTTCATGGGGCAGCAACCGTCGGGCGGCTACTCGATTGAGATCGACGCGGGCTGCCGCATCGATACAAGCGGAACGGTCCACCTCTGCTACACCGCGTACGAGCCCCCCGAAGATGCTATCGTCACGATGGCGCTTACCTCTCCCTACGCTTTCGTTCTCATCGGCGAGCCCGCGGCCGACATCGTCGTCCACCGCCGGCGCGCCACGCGGTAGCCGGTAGCTCTCGGTTGGTCGCCGCGGGTAGCCGCCGGGGCGCCCCGGGCAGTAGCTTCGACGTAAGTAGACATCACCACGACTCACGATCAGGGGGATACCAATGCAGTACCGACCACTCGGGAACAGCGGACTCATCGTTTCGCGTGCCTGCCTCGGCACGATGGTATTCGGAGAAGAGGGGGAGCGTGGCGCGGACGAGGAATCATCGCTCGAGATGATCGACCGGTTCATCGATGCCGGCGGAAACTTCATCGACACTGCCGATGTGTATGCCGATGGGCGCTCGGAGGAGATCGTGGGGAAAGCGCTCTCCCGGGTCGCACGCGATCGCATCATCCTGGCCACGAAGGTTCGAATGCCGGTCGGCAAGGGGCCGAACGATATCGGTCTGTCGCGAAAGCACGTTACCGACGGCGTAGAGGCGAGTCTCAGGCGGCTCGGCACCGACTACATCGACCTCTACTACACGCACATGTGGGACCCGGTGACGCCGCTCGAGGAAACACTGCGGGCACTCGACGACCTGGTTCGCGACGGTAAGATCCGCTACATCGGCGTGAGCAATTTTGCCGCGTGGCAGCTCATGAAGGCGCTGTCGGTAAGCGATGCGCGGGGACTGGTGCGCTACATCGCGGGGCAGTACCAGCACAGTCTGGTGCTCCGTGATATCGAGCGGGAGTTTGACGGTCTCTTTGCCGACCAGGGCGTGGGTGAGATCCCCTGGGGCGCGCTCGGTGGCGGATTTCTCTCCGGCAAGTATCGCCGCGGCGAGCGGCCGGAGGAAGGCCGCCTCGCGATGATGCCCGAGGGCGCGGAGGAGGCCTGGAGCCGGCGAAACGTGGAACGAAACTGGCGCACCCTCGACGCGGTGGGAGAGATCGCCGATTCCCGCGGCGCAACCTACTCGCAGGTCGCGCTCGCCTGGCTGCTTCGCCGGCCCACCGTCACATCTGCTCTGCTCGGAGTGCGCACCCCTGCGCAACTCGAGGACAATCTGGGTGCTGTGGATCTGCAGCTCACCGACAACGAGTTTTCCCGTCTCGATGAGGTAAGCAGGCCGGATCCGGGGTATCCCTATCGCATGATCAGCGAGTTCGGTGCACGGCCGTTCGACTGACCCCGGATGTGGGGGGAACGGTCGGCTCGCAGGCTCCTTTGTTGACGGTGCAGGTGAGGCGCCCTATCTTATAGGATCGCCTGCAACCGAAAGGAGTTTTGTATGAGAACATTTCGTTCGATGGTGGTTGCTGTACTTCTGCTGGTTCCCGTGCTCTTCGCGGGTGCAACCGGTTCTCAGGAGGAGATGCAGGAACAGAAAGGCCCCGTAACGGTGGCCTCCAAGATCGACACCGAAGGTGCACTGCTCGGCAGCATGATCGTTCAGCTTCTCGAGACGGACGGTTTCGAGGTCGAGGACAGCACTCAGTTCGGTCCCACGGATGTCATCCGGAAAGCAATTATCAACGGAGAGATCGACATCTATCCGGAGTACACGGGAAACGGGGCGTTCTTCTATCCCGAAGCGGCATCCCCCGATGTGTGGAAGGATCCCCAGCAGGGCTACGAGACCATCAAGGGTCTCGATATGGAGAACCATAACATCGTCTGGCTGCAGCCTGCGCCGGCCAACAACACCTGGGCGATTGCCGTCCGTCAGGATCTCGCCGAGGCCGAGGGCCTCGATACGCTCGACGACCTCGCCTCCTACATCGAGAACGGCGGAGAGTTCAAGCTTGCGGCATCCGAGGAGTTCGTAACCCGCCCGGACACGCTTCCGGCGTTCGAAGACACCTATGGCTTCGACCTGTCCAACAATCAGCTGCTCACCTTCTCCGGCGGAAACACCGCGACGACCACACAGGCTGCAGCTCGCGAAACCGACGGCGTCAATGCGGCAATGGCTTATGGCACCGACGGTAACCTCAGTGCGCTCAATCTCAGGGTTCTCGAGGATTCACGCAACGTGCAGCCGTACTATCGCCCGGCGCCCATCGTGCGGCAGGAGGTGCTTGATGAGTACCCCGAAATCGAGTCCATTCTC
>JAAAOH010000118.1 GCA_009908925.1 Spirochaetota bacterium
AATAGGGAAAGGTAGGCTATGGCAGAAGAGAAGGACCAGACGCAGAAAAAGAAATCTACTCTCATAAAACATAAGAAAGGCGCAGAAGCTGCGCCCTCTGACGAGGGTGTCAGGCAGGACCACAAGAAGAAGGTCCGCGTCGTGGTGCGCAAGAAGTCTTCCAAACCCGAGAAACCGGAGCGGGAGACCGAGGCGCAGTCGACGACGGCAGGGCAGGAACCTGCAGCTCGCGAGGAGCAGCGCCCGGCAGGTAAGGGTGCGGAGCCGGCACAGGAATCGGAACAGCCGAAGCAGCCCCAGCCATCGCAGCCGGCGGCGCGCCGCCGCCCGCAGCAGGACGAGCCACGCGCCGGTTACTCTATACGCGAGGAAGCAAAGAAGAAGCGCGATGCCGAGCGGAAAGAACGCGAGCGCCAGGACGCTGCACGACGCGAAGCCGGTGGTCCTCCTCAGGGTGAGCGCAGAGGGCCTGCAGCGCAGGGTCGAACCGGTGCGCCGGCTCCTGATCGCGGACCTGGGCGCGGACGAACCGGTCCGCCGACCGGGGGCGCACCGCCCCGCGGGCGCGAAGGCGCGGCTCCACCGCCCAAACAGGGCGAGGAGAAGAAACCCGGTCACAAGAAGTTCTATAAGACCAAGAAGAAAGAGCAGCAGTACCCCAAGCGCGAGCGACAGCCCGAGAGGGACTTTCAATACAAGCAGAAGCGTCGAGCGCCCAAGGTCAATCCGGTCCCCAAAGAAATCGATATCATGGAGGTGGTTACCGTCTCCGAGCTCGCTCGGAAGATGAACCTCAAGGCCTCCGACCTCATCGGCAAGCTCATGAGCATGGGCATGATGGTGACGATCAATCAGCAGATCGACGCGGAGACCGCTGAACTGCTGGCGGCGGAATACGGCTGCAAGGTCAAGATCGTCTCGCTCTACGATGAAACGGTCATCGAAGGGGAGGAAGACTCGGAAGAGCGTTTGCAGCACCGTGCGCCGGTCGTCACCATTATGGGACACGTCGACCATGGTAAGACCAAACTGCTCGACGCCATCCGGACCACCGACGTCGTGGGCGGAGAGTTCGGCGGAATTACCCAGCACATCGGAGCCTATCAGGTCGAGGTGCCCAATGGCCGGGTGACCTTCCTCGATACTCCGGGGCACGAAGCGTTCACGCTGATGCGTGCGCGCGGCGCGCAGATCACCGATATCGTCATCCTCGTGGTTGCGGCGGACGACGGCGTTATGCCGCAGACGCGTGAAGCGGTCGACCATGCCAAAGAAGCCGGAGTTCCGATTATCGTTGCGGTGAACAAGAGCGATCTGCCGAGTGCAAACCCGGACCGGGTAAAGCAGCAACTCTCCGACCTGGATCTGATGCCGGAGGAATGGGGTGGAAACACCCTCTTCGTTGAGGTCTCCGCTCTCAAGCACGAAGGCATCGAGAAGCTTCTGGAGAGCATTCTTCTTCAGTCCGAAATACTCGAGCTGCGCGCCGATTACGACGTGAAGGCCGAAGGCACGATAATCGAGTCGAGAATCGACCCGGGCCGCGGGACGGTCGCAAGTGTGCTCGTGCAGCGGGGAACCCTGGAAGTTGGTGACAACTTCGTCTCCGGCATTTATCCCGGGCGTGTGCGCGCGATGTTCAACGATCGCGGCGAGAAGGTGGACAAGGCCCAACCGTCTGCGCCGGTTGAGATTCTCGGGCTCACCGGTGTGCCCAACGCCGGCGATCCTTTCCAGGTAACCGAGAGCGAGAAGATGGCTCGACAGGTCGGCGATAAACGCCAGGAACTCCGCAAGGTCGAAGACGCGAAGAACGTCCGCAAGATCACCCTCGATAACCTCTATGACAGCATTCAGGAGGGCGAGGTTCAGGAGCTCAAGACCGTCATCAAGGGCGACGTGCACGGCTCAGTCGAGGCGGTCCAGACGGCACTCGAGAAACTGTCCACGCCGGCAATCCGACTGTCAGTCATCCATGCCGCAGCCGGCGCCATTAACGAGAGCGACGTCATGCTCGCCTCGGCGTCGAACGCGATTATCGTCGGATTCCACGTACGCCCGACGCCCCGTGCCGCGGAGCTCGCGGAGCAGGAGAAGGTGGAGATCCGCAAGTATAACGTCATCTACGACGCGGTGGATAACATCCGTTCCGCCATGGAAGGGCTGCTGGCGCCGAGCTATGAGGAGCAGACCATCGGTACCGTGGAAGTCCGGGAGGTTTTCAAGGTTCCCAAAATCGGCTTGATCGCCGGTGCCTACGTTACCTCCGGGGTCGTACGCCGCAACGCCCAGGTGCACATCATAAGAGACGGCGTGCAGATATACACGGGCAAGATTTCCTCGCTCAAGCGTTTCAAGAACGACGCACGTGAGGTCGAAGCCGGGTATGAGTGCGGTGTCGGCGTGGAAAACTACAACGACGTGAAGGTCGGCGATCAGCTCGAGGTCTTCGAGTTGAAAGAGGTTGCCAAGACGCTTGAAGAAGCTGGACAGCCGCAGTCGTCCTCGAGTTAGGAAATGTCGAAGTTTCGCGTAGAGCGGGTTGAGCAGCTCATCCTCCAGGAGGTGAGCGCGCTCATCCTGCGTGAGGAAATAAAAGATCCGCGTGTTACCTCCATGGTCCTTGTCCGGGCCGTCTCTCTATCGAATGATCTGCGCAATGCAACCGTCCGGATGTCCGGATACGTGTCGGCGGAGGCGCTCGATGCGGCGGTGGAAGGACTGAACCACGGCGCCGGGTTCATACAATCACGTATCGGCAAGCATCTCGAGCTACGGTCCACGCCGAAGCTGCGCTTCGTTGCAGACCACAGCATCGAAGAAGGCTTCAACGTTACCGAGACGATCCGCAAGCTGGACTCCTGATGCCCGACGGTCTCCTGCTTCTCGACAAACCGGCCGGCCGTACGTCTTTCGAGGCGCTCGGGCCGGTGAAGCGCGCCCTTGCGACCGGCAAAGTGGGACACGCCGGTACCCTCGATCGCTTTGCAACCGGCCTCCTCGTTGTTCTCACCGGCAAGCTCACACGGCTCATCCGCGTGTTCTCTGACCTCGACAAGCGCTATGTGGCACGGGTCTCTTTCGGAGTAGAAACGGAAACCCTCGATCCCGAGGGAGCGGTAACCGCCCGGGGCACGGTGCCGGAGGCCGACAGGCTCCGGGAGACCGCAGGCGAGTTCGTCGGAGTGATCGAGCAGGTACCGCCGGCGTACTCCGCGGTGCATGTGGATGGACGGCGGGCATACCAGCGTGTGAGGGGCGGCGAGCAGGTTACTCTTGACGCCCGGCGGGTGAACGTCCGCTCCATCGAAGTTTCGGAGTACGATCCGCCGGAGGCTGTGCTCGATATACGCTGCGGGTCGGGAACCTACGTAAGGTCCCTGGCACGGGATATCGCCGAGCGGCTCGGGACCGTTGCCCACGTCACGGAGTTGCGCCGTACGGCGATCGGCCCGTTCGGTGTTGACGAGGCGATATCTCCTGACGAAATTGTAGCGACGCGCGACCTGGTGGGCGCTTCGGCGTTCGCCGCCCGCCTCGATGGCCTCCAACGGGTGACGATCGAAGACGCGCTGGTGGGTCGCGTGGCGCACGGAGCTGTGCTGTCGCCGGCGGATGCCGGTGCGACGGTGCTCGAAGACGGATTGGTTATGCTGTTCACGAAAGACGGACAGCTGGCGGCGGTCACCGAGAAGACGGGTGATCGAATGAAATACGTGTTCGTATCGGTGGAGCAGGTGTGAGAGTAGCCGACTGGCGGAGCGTTGAAGAGGGCAGGTTGAAGATGCCGGATGAGGTCGCGCTGACCTTCGGGGTCTTCGACGGCATTCATCCCGGTCATAGGGCGCTCTTCGACCTCCTGGATGAAAACCGCAACATGGCGGCGCCCGCGGTGTTCACGTTTCGCAGAAATCCTCAGACGGTACTGCGTCCGCATACCTATGCTGGAGACGTCCTCTCGATTCGGCAGAAGCTGGAGCGCCTGGAGGCCTATGGCATCGAGCTGGTGGTCCTCGCCGACTTCGACGATGCATTTCGTGCGATGCCGGGGGAGAGTTTTCTTGCTCACCTGATGGATGCACTGAACATAGGTTACGCGGCGGTGGGGCCGGATTTTCACTGCGGCCGCAACATGGATACCGACGCACGAGGCGTCGCCCGCTACCTCTCGGCCCACAAGGTCAGGGTTGACATTGCCGGGGGGGTTTATCATAATGGCAGCCCAGTTAGTAGTACCCGGATACGCCAGGCGGTTGCGAACGGTGACTTTGAAACCGCTCGTGCGCTGTTGGGTGGAAGCTTCGTGCTGGACCTGCGAGATGTAACGATCGAGACGAGCCACCATGAGGTGTGGGTACCGCGGTCGCTCGTCGGGCAAGTTATTCCCTCTTCAGGAGCATTCCACAGCACAGTGTTCACAACGGACGGGCCTTTCGAGGCCGTCGTCCATATCGACCCGGAAGGGCTTCGGCTCACCGGATCGGACGGCAGCAGGATTACCGTCCCTGCAGCCGGGATATTGCAGATCGAGTTCACAACGAGAACCGGGATTGGAATAGAAGGAGAAAGAGATGTCGCTTACCAAAGAGGAAAAGGCTGAAATCGTCAGCGCTCACGGCGGAAGTGAGAAGAGCACCGGTGATACCGAAGTGCAGATAGCACTGCTCACCCGCCGTATTCAGGAACTCACAGAACACTTCAAGATTCATACCAAGGATCACGCCTCGCGACGCGGCCTGCTCAAACTGGTTGGCCAGCGTCGACGGCTTCTTCGGTACCTTCAGAAGACTGATCTCGATAAGTACCGGGAAGTGCTGAAGAAACTCGGGCTGCGCAAATAGTCGGTCCGCCGGGGCCTCCGGTTTCAAAAACGAAGGAAGAAATATGCAACAACAGATTGAACGCGTAACCGTCAAGGTGGGACAGGAAGATCTTGTCCTCGAGACCGGACGCATGGCCAAACAGGCAAACGGCGCGGTATTCGCCCAGTACGGGGGCAGCGCCGTTCTCGCCACCGTATGTTCATCGGATAAGCCGGTGGAGGGACTCGATTACGTCCCCCTGCAGGTAGAATACAACGAGAAGTACTACGCCGCGGGGAAGATCCCCGGCGGTTTCATAAAACGTGAGGGCCGTCCCAAGGACAAGGAGATTCTGGTCTCCCGCCTTATCGACCGACCCATGCGGCCGCTGTTCTCCAAAGCCTTCAAGCGCGATATCCAGGTCGTTCCGACAACGATTTCGACCGACCAGATCAATCCTCCCGACGTCATCGCGATGGTTGCCGCCTCGGCTGCGGTCACCATTTCCGACATTCCCTTTGAGGGTCCCACCGGAGCAGTCCGAGTGGCCTCGGTGGACGGGGAGCTCTTCGTCAATCCCACCTTCGATCAGATCGAGCAGGCCGAGCTTGACATCATCGTTGCCGGTACCCAGGAAGGTATCACGATGGTGGAAGGTGGCGGCGATCACGTGCCTGAAAGCCTGATGATCGACGCTATCGAGAAGGCTCGAGGCCC
>JAAAOH010000148.1 GCA_009908925.1 Spirochaetota bacterium
CCTCTGGCCCCGGGCAAGGCCGCGAATGCCGGCGGCGTTGCGGTGTCCGGGCTCGAGATGTCGCAGAACGCGATGAAGCTCTCCTGGCCACGGGAAGAGGTCGACGAGAAACTGCAAAAGATCATGGGAGACATCCACAGCGCGGCGGTCAACGAAGGCCGACGTGGGGACGGCAGTGTAGACTACATCCGCGGTGCAAACATCGCGGGGTTCCGGCGCGTCGCCGACGCGATGATCGACCTCGGCTTCTGAGTTTGCACTGAGATTCGGTTGCCGGGACCGCACCGCGTGTCCCGGCAACCTGCACCTGCAACCTGCCCCGGAGCCCTACTCCGCGCGTGCGCCGCGGTACACCGCGCGCACGGCGTCGGCGTAGTTGCCCTCATCCACACCGAACACGGCCGTATGCGGCGACTCTCCTACACTGACATACCGCAGCCTCACGTCGGAGCGCTCGAGCTCGGCAGTCATTCGTGACAGAACCCCGGCATGCACGCCGCGCGAGGGATACACGACCCCCACGATCGCCATGGGACTGCCGAACTCAATGCGCTCGGCATCGAGCTTGCCCGAGAGAACCTGCTTCAGCCCGTCCTCCCCGGCCTCGAGGGGTTCCGCGGGACATACGACGAGCAGTGAATCGCTTCCCGATACCGCGTGGCGGACAGGGACGGCGGCATCGGCAAAGGCTTCGCGAACCCGGTCCATGTAGCCGGCATCTTTGCTGAGCATCGAGCGCTCGATCAGAACCGTTCGAAACCCGGTGCGGCCGGCCACTCCGGTGGTGCGCGCCGATGGTCCGCCGGCCGCCTCGTCCGCGCCTCTCTCATCGAGTCCGGCGATGGTCGTTCCGGGGTGATCCGGCTCGTTGGTATTTCGTATCTGAATGGGGATGTTCTTCTCGGCGACCGGAGCCACCGCCTCTTCGTGGAAGACATTGGCGCCAAGGTAGGCGAGCTCCCGGAGTTCACGATAGCTCACGCGCCTGATCGGCGCGGGGTCCTCGACGATGCGTGGGTCGGCCGAGAGCAGGCCGGATACATCGGTCCAGTTTTCGTAGATGTCGGCACCGAGCGCGCGCGCGATGAGAGCCGCCGATATGTCCGAGCCGCCGCGGGAGAAGAGCTGCACCCGCCCGTCGGCAAAGCCGCCGTAGAAGCCCGGAACCACGTATCGAGCCCCGGCGGAGAAGCGCCTGCCCACGAGCCCGTCTGTTTCCGCGCCGTCCACGGTGACCTCATCGGAGAAGCGGATGATTTCCGCGGCATCGACGAACTCGAAGCCCAGGAATGCCGCCACGAGATGTGCGCTCAGGTACTCACCTCGCGAGACCACGGCGCTTCGGTCCGCGCCGCCGCGGATGTCGGCCTCCACTTCGTCGAGGACGCCGGTGAGGTCGGTGCCAAGGCCGAGATCCCGGGCGATCTCCGTGTAGCGCTCCCGCACCGCCGCGAATCGGTCCGAAACGTCCTCCCCGCGGATCGCACGATCGTGACAGGAGATGAGGATGTCGGTTATCTTCTCGTCCTCTTTGCGCCGCTTCCCGGGTGCCGAGACCACGACCACGGTCCGGTCGTCGGACTGCCTGACGATCTCCGCGACCTTCTTCATCTGTCCTGCATCGGCGAGGGAACTGCCGCCGAACTTGCATACGATCATCACTGCCCCTCCTTTTCCATCCGCGCAGTCACTGACTGAACGATCACGTCAACGTCTCGACCCGCAGCCGTGTCACGTCCCCGACGATGACATCGAGATGCTTGAACTGCCGGATAGCCTCACTCACCGCCTTCTCTCTCACCCGTCGTGTCAGCAGGATCAGCGGCACCGTCGTCTCGCCCTCACCCGGCTCCTTCTGAATGATCGCCTCGATGGAGATATCGAGGTCGCCCATGATGCCGGAGACCGTCGCCATGACGCCCGGCCGGTCAACGGCCTGGAGACGGATATAATAGGAGGTCTCCACCTCATCGATGGAGCTGATGGGCAGATCCGCGATCTGGTCCGGCTTGAATGCGAGATGCGGCACGCGATTGTCCGGGTCGGTGGTGAGGGTGCGCACCACGTCCACGAGGTCGGCTACAACCGCCGACGCGGTCGGCTCACCACCGGCCCCGGGCCCGTAGTACAGCGTCGGCCCGAGCGCGTCCGCCCACACCATGATGGCGTTCATCACGCCGTTTACGCTGGCGATGAGGCGCCGCTCGGGAATGAGGGTCGGGTGAACGCGTAGCTCCACCCGCCCGTCGGTCTTTCTCGCAATCGCAAGGTGCTTGATGATGTAGCCGAGCTCCTCGGCATAGATCACGTCGTCTCGCGTGACGGTACCCAGGCCCTCGGTGTAGACCCTGTCGAACTGAAGTGGGATGCCGAAGGCGATGGAGGCAAGGATGGTGAGCTTGTGGGCTGCGTCGATGCCGTCGATGTCGAAGGACGGATCGGCCTCGGCATAGCCGAGCTGCTGGGCCTCGGCAAGCACGTCGTTGAACTCACGGCCCTTCTCCCGCATTTCGGTAAGAATGAAGTTACAGGTGCCGTTCACGATCCCGGCGAGCCACTCGATCTTGTTGCCGGCAAGTCCCTCGCGGATCGACTTGATGATGGGGATACCGCCGGCCACCGCGCCCTCGAAGGCGATCATCACGCCGTTGTCCTGAGCAGCCTTGAACAGCTCGTTCCCATGCAGGGCGATGAGAGCCTTATTCGCCGTGACGACATGCTTGCCGTTCTCGATCGCCCGCATCACGAGCTCGAAGGCGTCATCGTACCCCCCGATGAGCTCCACGACCACCGATACCTCGGGATCATTCACGACCTCCCGGGGATCATCCGACAATCTGACATCCTCGAGTCCGAGGCCGGGAACGCGATCGGGATTTCGCACCGACGCGTGGCTGATAATGATACCGCGGCCGGCGCGCCGCGCGATTTCCTCTGCGTTGCGGATAAGCACGCGATACGTGCCGCCCCCGACGGTGCCGAGACCGAGTAGGCCAATTTTTACTGGATTCAACGAGTCCTCTCCTGAGCGTCGGCTGTGTGCAATGGAATAATATCCGAACTCCGGGCGGAGAAGCAACGCCTCGGCTTGACAATACAGTGAGGATTGCATATATATTGGGGCTGACAGATTTGGATCAATAGAGGCGCGGAATTCAACAGTAGCGCCGGCGAGGGATCGGGAACCCGACGACCCTGCGCGAAAGGGAATTCCGCCGAAGGCTGAGGTCATCCTGAGGGCCGACGCTTGGTCGCCTGGGCTAAATCCCAGGGGCTGTCACCAGAAGGTGGAGCGCTATTGATCTCCTTCCCCGGTATTCCCACCCGGAAGTAGATCAGAGTTCTCTCCTTCACACCACTAGATCCACGGATTACTACGTTGCGGAGGTGTGGTATGGAGACAATCGATGTAGCCGTTCTCGGTGCAACCGGCACCGTCGGGCAGAAGTTCATCACCCTGCTCGAGGGTCACCCCTATTTTCGCGTGCGAGAGCTCGTCGCCTCGGATCAGTCGGCAGGCAAGCCCTACGCGGAGGCCTGCAAATGGAAGCAGGACCGACCCATCCCCGAGTCGGTTGCCACCACAATAGTGAAGTCCACGCAGGAGCCACTGGAGAGCCTGCTTCTGTTCTCAGGGCTCGACTCCTCGGTTGCCGGTGAGGCGGAGACCGCCTACGCGGAGCAGGGCCACCTCGTTGTCAGCAACTCGAAGAACCACCGGATGGACCCGACAGTACCCCTCGTGGTCCCCGAGATAAACGCGTCGCATCTTGCGCTCATCGAGCAGCAACCCTTCGAGGGCGCAATCGTAACGAACCCCAATTGCTCGACGATATTCCTGGTCATGGCGCTCGCGCCCCTGCACCGCGCCTTCGGGCTGGACGCAGTACAGGTGACGACCATGCAGGCCATCTCCGGCGCCGGCTACCCCGGTGTGTCGGGCATGGACATCATGGGAAACGTCATTCCCTACATCAGCGGGGAGGAAGAGAAGGTCGAAGAGGAGTCGCTGAAGATCCTCGGGGATCTCGACGGTTCGATGGTGCGCCATGCGGAGCTCGGCGTAAGCGCTACCTGCACCCGCGTTCCGGTGCTCGACGGGCATACGGAGACGGTGTCCTTCAAACTCTCGAGCCCCGCCGGGATCGACGACGTGCGCGCAGCGCTCGACGATTTCCGAGGCCCGCCTCAGCACCGCGGGCTGCCGTCGGCGCCCGAGCGGCCCATTTTGATGCTCGATGCCCCCGACCGGCCGCAACCGGCGCGGGACATTTGGCTCGAGGACGGCATGGCTACCATGGTCGGTCGTTTGCGCGAGTGTCCCGTGCTCGACTACCGCATGGTGGTGCTCGGACACAACACCGTGCGCGGCGCGGCAGGGGCATCCATCCTCAACGCCGAAACGCTGGTGAGCGAGGGATACCTGGCGAACGGCAGGTTACACAGGGGTGGACGCGCTGCTCAGCATGAAGAGCCGGTGAGCAGCTGCTGCAGCTAACAGCCCGGCTCGGGACGTGGCGGCACATCCGCCATGTTCCGACTGATCGTCGACACCGCCTCGATCAATGCCGGCAGTAACGTGGGCACGGTCTCGCGGAGAAGCTTGTCGGCAGGGGCCGATATGCTCACCGCGGAGATCAGTGTCCCGTCTTCGGCAAGGACAGGAGCGGCCACGCAGCGAAGCTCAAGGGCGAGCTCCTGGTCATCGACCGCGTATCCCTGACTCCTCACTCGCTCGAGCTCCTCGGCGAGGCGAGTGCGGTCGGTAATGGTGTGCTCGGTTAGCGGCACCAACTCGATAGTCTCGAGAAGGCGCCTTCGCTCGTCCTCCGGCTGGTAGGCGAGGAGCGTCTTCCCGAGAGAGGTGCAGTGCAGTGGCTCGGTCTCCCCGATGGATCGATCGAGCTGCAGGTAGGACGGCGGTGTCGCCTTGTCGATGTAGAGCGTTTCGTCCTCGAAGAGTACGGCATGGTTCACCGTATAGCCGGTATCGTGGGATAGCTGCAGGAGGCTGCGCCGTGCCGGATCTATCAGATTGTAGCTGTGCAGCACCGAGTTACCGATCTCGAAGAGATGGAACGTCAGGCGGTAGTAGCCGTCGGGATGTTTTGCCACGTAACCGAGAATCTGCAGGGTGTGCAGCATCCGGTGCACGGTCGAGCGATTGAGGTCGAGCTCTTTGGCGAGATCCTGGGCCAGCACCTTGTCTCGCGCCGCGATGGTCTCGAGGATAGAGGCCGCCGTTACTACGGTGCTGGCAACAGGATAGGAGGCTGTGTCGTTTTCACCCATGCTGCGTGAACTCCCGTCTGATCACTTTCCCCGAATACGTGCCGGCTGTCAATGACGCTCCGCCGCCGCTCCGCCGGCCTC
>JAAAOH010000079.1 GCA_009908925.1 Spirochaetota bacterium
GGCCCGGGGCGCCATCAGCCTGCCGTTGAGCCAGGCGCTGCGCGAGGCCTTCCGCGACGAGACGCGGGTTCAGCGCACGGGCATTCGACTCGAGGAGGAGGGGCGGCCCGCTCTCGTGCAACTCACCATAGAGCCGGTAAAAGAGAACGAGAACGGCCCCGAACTGTTCGCGGTGGTGCTCACCGAAGAGCCGCTCATGGAATCTTCCGAGACCGGCACCGCAGGCGAGACTGCGGCCGGGGCGCAGGCGGGCGGCGATTCGGCCACCGATGAGCAGGTACGACACCTCGAGGGCGAGCTTCAGGCAACGCGGGAGCGGCTGCAGACGACGGTAGAGGAGCTCGAAACCACGAACGAGGAGCTAAAGAGCAGCCTCGAAGAGTACCAGTCGACCAACGAAGAGCTTCAGAGCTCCAACGAAGAGCTCGAGAGCTCCAAAGAGGAGATGCAGAGCCTCAACGAGGAGCTGACGACCGTAAACAACGAGCTACAGACCAAAAACGAGGAGCTCGCCCGAAGCAATGCCGAGATGAAAAACTTCCTCGACAGCCTCGACATTCCGATCGTGTTCGTTGACAACCAGCTTCGAATAAAGCGCTTCACCCAGGCGGTAACCGAGCTCATTAGCATCATCGACACCGACGTGAACCGACACATCGGCCAGATAAACCATAACCTCGACTACGACGAGTTCATAGACGACATGGACGATGTGGTGCGCCGTGCCCGACTGAGAGAGCGCATGATCCGGACCAAGTCCGGCGCCCCCTACAAGGTGCGCATGTCGCCGTACAAGAATATCGACGACGTGCTCGAGGGCGTGCTCATCTCATTTCTCGAGGTTTCAGAGGCCGGCGGCGAGGGATAGGCTGTCGGTATGACCGACGACAGGCGGCCGGTGAAACGACGGCGACGATCTCACGGTTCCACGATGATCTTGCCACCGGCGAGCCGGGCCTCCTCGAGCATCTCGCGCGCTTGGCCTGACTCCTCGAGCGGGTGGCGATGGGCGATGTGATGTTTCAGGTAGCCGTCACGTAATGTGGTGGTAGTGGCGGCAATGACCCGCTATCAGCACCTCGGCTGCCGCACCTGCCCTCTCGTACCACCCCGTCCGCTTCGGATCCCTCCTGCCGCGAGAGCGCAACGGAATGGCAGCCGCTTGTCGGGGGGCACGACATCGTGGCACTTTAGCGTAGAGGTCGCCCAGCACAGCCCAACACCACCGAACGAGGTTAGCGAAATGGCTCGCACCGAACCCTTCGAAACACACACCCAGCAGTACGAAGACTGGTTTGTAGAGTATTCGGCCGTATATGAATCCGAGCTCGCCGCGCTTCGAGAGCTCCTGCCCGCCGGCGCACGCGGCGTGGAAATCGGCGTGGGAAGCGGCCTGTTTGCCGCACCGCTCGGCATTGGCGAGGGCGTCGAGCCCACCGCCGCGATGGCGGAGCGGGCAAGGCGCCGCGGAATCCAGGTTACCCAAGGCGTCGCCGAGGATCTGCCACTCGAGAGCAACACCTACGACATCGCCCTCATGGTCACCACCATCTGCTTCGTCGACGACCTCGACGCATCGATCGACGAGATGGCCCGCATTCTCAAGCCCGACGGGCGCATCGTATTCGGATTCGTGGACCGTGAATCGCCCCTCGGGGAAGTCTACCAGCGCTACAAGGATGAGGATCCCTTCTACCGACACGCCACCTTCTACTCCACCGCCGAGGTCACCGATATTCTCAAGCGCCACGGCTTCACCCCGGAGCGGACATTGCAGACCGTTCACGGCATGCTCGACGAGATCACCGAGCCCGAGACCCCGAAGGAGGGCTACGGTGAGGCGGGCTTTGTGGCGATGCGCGCCCGGAGGAGAGCGTGACCGACGAACAGGCGGCCCTATGAACGTACAGGAAGAGCTGCTTCGAGGGCGAATAGACCCTCATCTTACATGCGAAAACCTCTCCCGCCTCACCGGCGCCGCGGTGCAAGGCTACGAGATCCTGACCGGCGGCTGCTGGAACCGCGTCATCGGTGTCCGAGTCGACGGAACCGAGCTGGTTCTCAAAATCAGTCCCCACGAAAACGACGCGAACATCATACGTGAGTTTCGCGTGCTCGAGGTGTTTGCGAGGGTCACCGAGCTGCCGGTTCCCACCCCGCTTCGTCTCGACGCCGCAGACGGTGTACTTCCGGGCACGGCGCTCGTCATGACGCGCCTGCCGGGCAGGGTGATGCACGAGGCGTTCGGCTATCTCGACCGCAGGGCGCGCCGGAACATCATCGACGAGATCGCAGAACACGTGACGGCGCTGCACCAGGTCCGCGGCCGCGGTTTCGGCGGAGTGGAGCTACGCGAAGACGAGCGCATGAGCTCCTGGCCCGACTTCTGGCTGCCGCGCCTCGATCGCGTCCTCGATGAGGCGGAGAAGAGCGGTGCAGTTCCGCAGTCCCTCATCGACGAATCCCGCCGTTTCAGGCCGCATCTGCGTCCGTTCCTCGATATCGGCGAGCACTCAACGATGACCCACTACGACATCTGGGCGGGGAACGTTATGATCGACATCGATTCCGATCCGCCGCGAGTGAGCGGTTACATCGACATTCCCGGGCATTTCGCCGACTACGCCCGCGAGCTGTCCTTTGCGATGCTCTTCGGTGTTGCGGACCGGCGGTTTCTCGAGACCTACGGCACGGAGCACCAGTTCGACGAAGGCTTCCCGCTGCGCGTCAACATCTACAACCTGAGAACCAACATAAAGCACATCCAGATGTATCCCTCTCAGTCGATATACCGCGAGGGCGCGGCCGAAAATCTGCAGGCTATCCACCGGGCTGTGGAGCGGACGTAGGTACCGCGTCGTCGAATGCCCATCGGCGACGACGAGCTCGAGGCTTTCGATCGCTCGCCGGCGGCCCTCGGTGTCTTGACATGGGCCCCCCCCACGGTTCAGCATACAAGGCAAAATGTGAGCGGGGGGATCTGCTGCCCTGAAGCCCATGCGGTTCCTGGAACGCCTGGGACACTTTGCGGTGTTCCTCGGCAATACACTACGGGGCGTCTTCCGTCGACCCTTTCGCGCGCGACTCATCATTGAGCAGATGGAACACATCGGCGTGCAGTCGGTGCCGGTCATCACGCTCTCCAGTCTCGCTATCGGCATGATCTTTTCCCTCCAGATCGTCGACCTGCTCGGTATTTTCGGCGCCGAAGTCATCGCCGGGTCGGCCGTTGCGTGGACACTCTCTCGCGAGCTTGCTCCGGTAATCACCACGCTGATGCTCATAGGGAAGAACGGTTCGGCAATGGCCGCAGAGCTGGGATCCATGCGCGTGACGGAGCAGATAGACGCCATGGAAACGATGTCGGTTGACCCCATCCAGTATCTTGTCGTTCCGCGCCTGTTCGCCTCCGCGGTGATGTTTCCGGCGCTCACGGCGCTGGCGAACGTCGTCGGGGTGGCAGGCGCGTATGCCGTTGCCGTCTGGGGGCTCGATGTGGACTCCGCGGCATATCTCAGCACGATGTTTCGGGATGTCGACCCGAAAGACGTGCTTTCCGGCATTGTCAAAGCCGGGATTATGGGCTTCATTGTCGCGGTGATCTGCACGTACTACGGGTACTACACCGAGAACGGCGCGAAGGGTGTCGGAGAGAGTTCCACACGGGCAGTGGTTACCTCGTCGATCAGCATATTGGTTGCCGACTACGTGCTGGCTTCGATCATGCTGGCACTTATATATTGACTGCGACACCAGGGAGACCGCAGGAATGGCTCCGATAATAACCATCCGAAACCTCAAGAAGTCGCTTGCCGGCGTCCCGGTGCTCAAGGGTATCTCACTCAACTTCGAAGAGGGTGCTGTCTCGTCCATCATTGGCCAGAGCGGCAGCGGCAAGAGTGTTCTCGCCAAGCACATCATCGGCATCATGAAACCCGACGAAGGGGACGTGTGCTTCAAGGGTCGCAGCATTGCCGGCGCGGACGAGGGAGAGCTCGTGGAAATCCGTCGGCACTTCGGTTATTCCTTCCAGGGTGCGGCATTATTCGACTCGATGTCGGTCCACGAAAACATCGCCTTTCCGGTCCGCGAGGTTCTAAAAATCACCGACAGACGGGAGATCGACCGAATGGTAACTGAGCAACTCGAGTGGATCGGTCTGCCGGGAATCGAGGAGAAGTTGCCGGCCGAGCTCTCCGGGGGCATGCGAAAGCGTGTGGGCGTGGCGCGGGCCCTTGTGACGAAGCCGGAGGTCCTTCTCTTCGACGAGCCGACCACCGGGCTGGATCCGGTTCTCGGCGAGACCATTAACGATCTCGTTTCCCGGGTAAACAGGGAGCTCGGGCTCACGTGCATTCTCATCACTCACGATATCCAGGCGACATTTCGCATCTCGGACAGAATTGCTCTTCTGCATGACGGCGTAATTGCGGCAGCCGGCACACCCCGAAACGTTTCGCGGTCCGCACACCAGATGGTGCAGAAGTTCATCAGCAACTCCTTCAACTCTCTCGAAGTCTAGGAGCGGAGGCCCACGTTATGACGAATCTGGCCAAAATCGGTCTGTTCTTCCTGGTAATCGGCGTGAGTAGCGTCGGCTACATTCTCATGACCGTGGACAATATCGCCGGGAGAAACGGCTATGTCATCACGGTTTTCATGGAAGATGCATCCGGTCTCATCGAGGACTCGGGCGTTGAGATGGCCGGTGTCGACGTCGGACAGATACGGTCGATCGAGTTGCAGGAGGGGCGTGCCAGGCTCACCCTCGAGATCCGGGAGGATGTCGAGATATACCCCGATGCCACCCTGCGGAAGCGTCCGTCTTCCGTGCTCGGCAACAGCGTTCTCTCGATCGACCCCGGCGAGCGAACCGGAGCGCCGGTGCGGGAGGGGTTCACCGTTCGCACCGTCGAGAGCGGACCCGACCTGAGCGCCGCACTCGGCTCGGTAGAGGACGTGGGCTCTGAAGCCGCGTTGCTCATCCGGGAGCTTCGGACCCAGCTCGCTACCGACGGCACCTATGAAGACTTTGACGCCATCATGGACAACCTTCGGGCCACGAGCGAAACAACACGAGTCCTCCTCGAGCAGAATCTCCGGCTCCTTACGGGAACGCTGGAATCCATCGACGATGTGGTCGGACAGGTGAACACGCGTAGCGACGACGAGCTCGAGCGCATTTCCCGGATTCTTGCGAGCACTGCCGTCGTCGCCGAGCGTCTCGAGACGATATTCGTGGAGAACGATGAGCGTATCGCGCGGTCACTCGAGGACGTTCAGGCATCACTCGCCTCTCTCGACCGAACGCTTCAGACGGTAGAATCGTCGGCTCTCGACGTGAAATCGGCCACCG
>JAAAOH010000277.1 GCA_009908925.1 Spirochaetota bacterium
GGCGGCCTGATCCTCGCGGCCGCGAAAGATCATCTCCACCGGTTCGCCGTCGGCGAGATGCTCGAGAAGCCGGAATGAGGTGACACTCGCCCCGCGGGGAGAGAAGGTGACGTCGATTACGTCATTGCGGTAGGTACGCGTTTGAGCCGAGATGCCGTCCTCGGCAACCGGTGCGACTGCGCCGGCAGCAAGCTCGCGCGCGGGCTCCCCTGTCGGCTCGGGCTCTGCAGGCTCGTCGGTCCCGGGAGCCTGCTGACCCTCCGCTTGCGCCGTACCATCAGGCTGTGTCGTGCCCTCGGTTTGCTCCTGCGTCTGCTGCGGAACGGGTTCCGGCGGGTAGAGCATGTTCTGCACCATGAATCCCACGGTAATTACGACTACCGAGAGGATGACGGCGTAGAGGGTATTCTTATCCATGTGAGCTCCTACTCATCGTTTAGCACGCGGGCGTCGCGGAGGAGGCGCTGGAATTGTTCGAGCCGCTCGGAAAAGCTGTAGTCACCGGGATAGACAACGAATGCGAGGTCGAAACCACCGTCCAGGCGGGGTTTGAGACGTCTGTACACCTCTTTTCCCGCCCGCCGGAGCCTGTTCCGGTTTACGGCATTCCCGGCTTTTTTGACCGGTGCAACAAGCACCCGATTGTACGGTAGAGCGTTCTCCATGATGCGGAGCCTCAGGCCCCGACAGCTGAAATTCCTGCCATGTTCGAAGACACGCCGTATCTCCGACCGCCGTCTGAGCCGTTCATCTCTAGTAAGGCTTTCGCTCATCCGAGATGGAAAGTTTCTTCCGGCCCTTGGCCCGACGACGTCTGAGCACTTCCCGGCCACCCCGCGTTTTCATGCGGGCGCGAAATCCGAACTTGCGGTTTCGCTTGCGCCTGCTCGGCTGATAGGTTCGTTTCATATCTCTAGCTCCAAACGAGAATTAATCGGCCACGTGAATGGGAAACGTAGTATACAGAGGCGTCGAGCCGTATGTCAATCGGCGTTCTTGTTCTCGAGATCCCGATACAGCCGTGAAAGGGTGTCCCGGAGACCCTCGTCCTCGATGCGCCCGAGGGCTTCACGGGCGTTTTTGCTGTCCTCTCGCGAGGGCGGTACCATGTCGCCGGAACCAGAGCCAGGCTCCCCGGCAGCGCCGGCTTCCCCGGCCTCGCCCTGCTGCCGGGCCGCTCGCTCCGATGCCGCGCCGGTGCCGGGCCCCGGACCGCTGAAGGAGCCGACGAGACGCATGTGGATATTTCTCACCTCGAGCTGCGGATACTTTGCCGCAACTTTCCGCACGATCTCGTCTTTTCGCATCTGAAGCATCTGCATCCAGCCCGGATGATCGACCTCGACCTTCAGCGCGCCGTTTCTGATGTCGGTCACACGGGTGTGCGCAGCAATGTCGGTCCCGACGATGCGGTGCCAGCTCTTGAAAAAGGCGACGTACTCTTCACCGCCGGTTATGTTGTGGAGCCTGAGAAAGGCCTCGAGGAGATCACCCGCCCGTTCCATACGGCTCAATGGTACCCTCTGCGACCCGGTAGATCAACGTGTTCTCACGGCGGTAGTCACCGAAGCGCTCATCCGGAAGAAAGGTGAAGAAGGCCTGCTCGTATCCGGGCAGCGCGTCGAGAAAGCGCTTTCTCCTGGTGGGATCGAGCTCGAGAAGCACATCGTCGAGAAGCAGCACCGGCGATCGCCCGCTGCGCGCGGCAAAGAATTGCGCCTGAGCCACCCTGAGGATGAGGGACACGAGGCGCAGTTGGCCGGTGGAGGCGGTCCTCGTGAAATCACGGCCTGCCTGCCGGTAGACGAACCGGTCACGATGCGGCCCCGAGGTGGTGGTCTTCATGTAGAAATCATGCTCACGGCGCCGGGAGAGCTGGGCCTCAGCCTCGCCGGCGGTCCTTGCGCGCCAGGAGGGTCGGTGTTCGATGTGCAGCGGCTCGGTGAATCCCGAAATTCCGGTGAACAGGTCCGAGAAGGTCGTGTTAAAGGCGGCTGTCGCCTCGCTTCGCCGCTCGAGAAGCTCCAGCCCCGCCTCGGCAAGCTGGCGGTCGTAGACGTCGAGAAGATCGCCTCGCCCGTCTTTTAGCGCGATATTCCGCGCGCGTAGCACCTTTCGGTAACGCCGAAGCACATCTATGAACAGGGGATCGTAGAGGCTCAGCGTCTGGTCAAAGAAGAACCGTTGGCGATCCGGCGAGCCCTGAACGAACTCGATATCGTCGTGGGCAAAGATAATACACGGGAGAATCGAGACGAGCTCCTTTCGGTCGGCCACGGGCTTACCGTTGAGCCGGATGGTCTTCTTTCCGGTGTCCTTTCCCGACTCCCAGCCGTAGGCAAGGTCATGCGTCTCGTCGTACCCATCACGGATACGCCCGCGCAGCAGCAGCTGGTCCTCTCCTTCACGGCAGAGTTGTTCATCACGACGGACCCGGAAGGATCCGCCATAGCAGAGCACGTAAATCGCCTCGAGGAAGTTCGTCTTCCCCTGACCGTTCTCGCCAACGAGAAAGACCTCGGGGGCATCACACATCACCTCGCCGTCCGCGAGGTTTCTGAAATTGTAGGTTCGAACGGAGAGAAATCCCACTGCGGCTATTCGTGCATATAGGCGCTCAGTCGAGCTGCATCGGCATAACGATGTGGAAATAGTCTTTCTCGGGGTCCGAGTAGATGCTGATTGCGCGGTTCGGCTCGGAGAACTGAATGGCGATATCCTCGGTGTCGATGACCCGTAGCGGCTCGAGGAGGTACATGTAGTTCAGCGCGATCTTCTCCTCCGGCCCCTCGTAGGAACAGGAGATTTCCTCGCGCGCGACACCAACTTCACTTTCCTCCGAGCTCAGGGTCATCACCTCGCTTCCGAGCTCGACGTAGATCCGACGCGACTTCTCCACGAGCAGTGATACACGCTTGAGCGCCTCGAGGAGCTCGTTCTTTTTGACCGCAATACGATACTTCTGCTCCTCGGGAATGACCCGGCGGTAGTTCGGGAACTGCCCTTCGATGAGGGCGGAGGAAATGCGCTGATTGTCGAACTGGACGAATATGTTCTTCTCGGTCACGGCGAGCGAAAAGGTGCCTTCTCCCGAGGCAAGCTTTCTGATGAGATTGAGCACCTTCGGCGGGATGATGACGCCCTGGAACTCCTTTACCGGCTCCTGCGGTGTTTTCTTGATGTAGGAAAGGCGCCTGCCGTCGGTTGCCACCATGACCAGATCTCCGTCGAGATTCTCCATGTAGACTCCGTTCATGAAGTAGCGGGTTTCGTCGTCGGAGACAGCGAAGATGGTCTGAGAGATCATGTCGATGAACGCCGCCTGGGAAAGCTCGAAGTACTGATCTTCGGAGGCGAGCTGAATCTCGGGGAACTTGTCGGACTCGATACCCTTGAGCTCGAAATTGATCTTCTTGAACACCGGGTTTATCGAAAAGCTGTTTCCCTCGCCGAGCTCGAACTCCACGTCGCCCGAGGGAAGGGACCTGAGGATTCCGAGTAGCTTCTCGCAGAATACCGTCGTCGTGCCTGCGTTCACCACTTCCACCGGGATCCTTGTTTCGAAGCTCACCCGAAGATCTGTCGCCCGAATCGTCACTGTCTCCTCGCGGGCATCGAGCAGGACGTTCGAGAGGATCGACATGCTGTTTTTGGAGGAGATGATCTCCTGGGCAACCGAGATCTCCTTCATGATCGTGTCACGCTCGCAGATGAACTTCATCAAGCTCTCCTTCTTATACCTTATATGTAAATTCTAGTAGCAGTAGTAGTAGGCACTGTGACTATGTGGAAAACCACTCTATCTCCTCACCCTGTAATGTGCTGACCTGCTGAACAACTACCTGCCTCTATTCACAATCGACTCACATATTCGGTGCGGCCGAAACGATTTTCCGTAGTATGCCGAGATATCCCGGGCTCATCCACAACTTATCTAGACTTTGTTCCCTGCTCTTTTATCTGGCGAACGAGGAACTGAACGGTCGGTTCCACCGTCGGGTCGGTACGCATCCGATGCTCGATGCGCTGGCATGCATGCATCACGGTGGTATGGTCCCGTCCGCCGAACTCGAGGCCCACCTCCGTGGTTGAGTACTCGGTTATCTCCCGCGCAATGTACATGGCGAGCTGTCGGGGAAAGGCAATGACCTTGGTACGCTTCTTTCCTTTGAGCTCCTGGCTCGAGAGATTGAAATAGTCCGCGACGGTGCGTTGAATCACGTCCATGGTGATGTTCGTCTGCTTGGGACTTGCAAAGAAGTCCTTGAGCTGCTGCCGGGCGACATCGGGCGTAATCTCCTTGTCGACGAGATCGGCATAGGCGACGAGCTTGGTGAGCGCCGACTCGAGGTCCCGGACGTTCGTGGTGACGTTGTTACAGATGAGCTCTGTCACTTCCTCCGGAATGCGGATTCCCGTACGGTCGATCTTCTTTCTGAGGATGGCGTAGCGGGTCTCGTAGGACGGCGGCTGCAAGTCTACGTTGAGGCCACGCTCGAATCGGCTGCGAAGCCGATCGGTGAGATCACGAATATCTGAGACCGGTCGGTCGGAGGTGAACACCATCTGCTTGTTCGAGTCATAGAGGGCGTTGAATGTATGGAAGAGCTCTTCCTGCGTCTCGGGCTTGTTCTGCAGGAAGTGGATGTCGTCGACGAGGAGAATATCCGCGTAGCGGTAGCGGTTCTTGAAGCTCTGCGTGCGGTTCTCCCGCAACGATTGAATGAAGTCGTTGGTGAAGCTCTCCATGGTGACGTAGAGGATCTTCAGGTTGTCGAACTCCTGATGCGCCCAGTTGCCGATGGACTGGATGAGATGGGTCTTACCCA
Source organism: Spirochaetota bacterium (assembly GCA_009908925.1). Lineage (GTDB taxonomy): Bacteria > Spirochaetota > Spirochaetia > DSM-27196 > PWMO01 > JAAAOH01. Next base: position 4,830 of record JAAAOH010000277.1, read on the forward strand.
GTCCGACGCCGCCGTAGATCAGGCAGGGGTTGTAGCCGGTACCGGGGTTACGCGCGATCGCCATGGCGGCGTTGGCTGCAAAAGAGTTGTTCTGCCCGATGACGAAGTTTTCGAAGGTGTATTCTTCGCGCAGATTGGGGTGTGGAGGCTTCTTTGCGGGCGTGGTCACGACACCCGCCGCAGCGGCGGCCTGCGGGGAGGTGGCACCCCCCGCTGTCTCGGCACCATCGCTGTCGGCCGCGGCATTGCCGCCTTCTGTGCCTTTTCCGCCGGCCTTCGCCGCCGGGGTGGAACCGGTGGAAGGAGCCGACGCACTGCTGCCGTTCGAGCCCGAGGAGGAGCCGTTACCGCCTCGTGGCATGCTCTTCACCTCGAAATCGAGTGCCAGATCGGTTCCCGAGAGCTCATGGAGTTTCTGCTCGATCATCGGAAGATACCGCTGGCGAACCTGATCGCGATAGAAGGAGGAGGGGACGGTAACGACGATTTCCGAGTCCCGCGAGTAGGAGTATTCCATACGGTTAA
>JAAAOH010000311.1 GCA_009908925.1 Spirochaetota bacterium
GGTCGAGGACGTCACCGGTGCCATTTGCAACCGCCGCGGCATCGACCCGGAGGCGCTCTACGAACACGCGGTCCAAAACCACGGCATCGCCGGCTATGAGTCCGCCGATCCGGTCGAACATCATGAGTTCCTGGGGACGGAGGCAGATGTGTTCATACCCGCGGCACTGGAGAATCAGATAACCGGGGAGACGGCCCCCCTGCTCAACGCCTCCCTCGTCGTCGAGGCCGCGAACGGCCCCACGGATGCCGAGGGCGAGAAGGCGCTCGCATCGCGGGGCATCGAGGTCCTGCCCGACATCCTGTGCAACGCGGGAGGTGTCATCGTGAGCTACTTCGAATGGCTTCAGAACAAACGAGCCGAGGTCTGGCGGCTCGAGGAGGTCGAGAGCAAGCTCGAGCGAACGATTTCCGAGTCGTTCGAGCGCGTCTCGGGAGCGGCCCGGGAGTACGACACCGACTGCCGCACGGCCGCGTACATCGTGGCGCTCAAGCGGCTGGAAGTGCTCTACAAGGAACGCGGCATCTTTCCCTGAGCGGCCCCCGCCATCCTCCGTCCCCATTCGGGAGGCCCGACGATCATCCTCCGTCCCCGTTTGAGCCCTTGACAGCTGTGTGAATATGCAGCACACAAGGCAACAACGCATATACACACAGAAAAAGGGGTGATCGGTCGTGACCAGTATTCCGGAGCTCGTTACCTTCGTTGTCTATTTCGTGTTTCTGCTGTCGGTGGGGTGGTTCTTCTACAAAAGGACGATGAACCTCGAGGACTATCTCATCGGGGGACGGAGGCTCGGGAAATGGGTCACCGCCCTGTCGGCGCAGGCAAGTGACATGAGCGGCTGGCTGCTCATGGGCCTCCCCGGCGCAGTCCTGTTGATGGGCACCAGTCAGAGCTGGATTGCGATCGGCCTGTTCATCGGCACGGTGGTGAACTGGTTGATGATTGCCCCGCGGCTGCGCGTCCATACGGAAAAAGTGGGCGCCATCACCCTGCCCTCGTTCTTCGAGAAACGATTCAAGGACCCGACAGGCGCGCTGCGGGTGCTGTCGGCGGTGATTATTCTGTTCTTCTTCACCGTATATGCGTCGTCGGGCCTCGTCGCGGCGGGACGATTGTTCGAAGCGATGTTCGGGGTGGACTTCACCCTCGCTGTCCTCATCGGAGGCATCATCATCGTCATCTACACCTTCCTTGGCGGCTTTCTCGCGGTGAGCTGGACGGATTTCGTGCAGGGACTCCTGATGTTTCTGGCGGTCGTACTCGTTCCGGCGGTCGCGTTCTTCTCAGCGGGCGGCGTCGCGGGGATCCGGGAGGCAATGGCGGCGGCCGATATCTCGGGCTCCCTCATTCCCGGCGGGACACTGCCACTCGTGGGCATCATATCCACGATGGCCTGGGGCCTCGGATACTTCGGCCAGCCTCACATTCTCAGCCGTTTCATGGGCATCCGGTCGGTGAAAGACCTGCCCGGGTCCACCACGATCGCGATTATCTGGGTTGGATTCTCGCTGACCTTCGCGGTATTCATCGGCCTCATCGGCATATCGCTCTTCCCCGAGCTCACCGGCCCGGCGAGCGAGACGGTCTTCATTCAGATGGTGAGAACGGTGTTCTCGCCCTGGCTCGGTGGCATTTTCCTCGCCGCGATTCTCTCGGCGATCATGTCGACCATCGACTCCCAGCTTCTCGTTTCCTCTTCCGCTCTCACCGAGGATCTCTACAAGCGCGTTGCAGGAGAAGAGATCTCCCAGAGCCGTCTCATGTGGATGGGACGCCTCAGCGTCGTAATCATTGCGGTCATCGCGCTCGTCCTCGCGCTCAACCCGCAGAATACCGTACTCGGTCTCGTCTCCTACGCTTGGGGCGGCTTCGGCGCGGCTTTCGGGCCGATCGTGATCATGGCCCTGCTCTCCCGTCGCACCACGTGGCAGTCGGCGCTTGCCGGTATGCTGACCGGCACCATCGTGCTCATCGTCTGGGAACGCCTCGGACTCGGCGCGGTGATGTATGAGATCGTGCCCGGCTTCATCGCGAACTTCATAGCCATGGTGATTGCGAACGCGCTCGTACGCCAGGAAGACGAGGCGATACTCACCGGATTCGACGAGGTGGAAGCGGCGATGTCGGAGTAGCGACGCAGCCCGCAGCCGCCCCGGCTGCCCCCGTGGGCAGTGCCGACACCGGCAACCCGGCGGCTCCAGCCGGCTGAGGCGGTGTCGGCACTCGCCTCCCGCCGCCGGCGCCCTCCGTCCCTCTCAGTCTCTACACGCGCAGGGAGGACATGCCGCCGTCGACGCGGAGCACCTGTCCCGTCATCCATCCGGAGTCCGGCGAGAGCAGATACTGAGCCGCAGCCGCCATGTCTGCGGGCTCGCCGACGCGCTTCAGGGGGTGACGCTCAGCGGATGCCTCGCGCTTTTTCTCGTTGCCGAGGATCCGCTCGGCGAGCGGCGTGTCGGTCGCCGAAGGGGCGACCATGTTCACGCGCACGAGTTTCGGCGCAAACTCCGCCGCAAGCGATCGGCCGAGGCCCTCCACGGCACCCTTGGCCGATCCGATGGAGGCATGGAACCCCATGCCCACCTGAGCGGCCACGGTAGAGAACATCACCACCGAAGCTCCGTCCCCGTGCGTAAGAGCAGGAAGACACAAACGAAGGGTTCGCACCGCGCCGAGCACATTCAGCTCGTACTCTGCGAGAAAATCCTCATCGGTGAGACGACTGAACGGCCTCAGATTGATCGATCCGGGGCAATACGCGAGGCCATCAAGCCGCTGCGGCGCCGAGATCCCCTGCTCCTCGAGACTCTTCGTCGTGTCTACGACCGTGTGCGCAACGCCGAGCTCGGAGAGCTCATCAGGTGCCGTGCGACTCCAAACCAGAACGTCCGCTCCGTTGCCGCGCAAGCGCCTCACGAGCTCGAGCCCGATGCCCGAGGACCCGCCGACTACCAAATATGTCCGCCCATCCAGCTGTCCCATGATGCCTCCTTCTGAGTGAAACCATAAGGTAAGAAGCCTTCATCCCGTTTGCCAAGTCGAAACGGTCAGAAACCGCGTCCCCGGCGGGGACGGAGGTTGCAGCCAAGGCGGCTGCGATGGGGACGGAGGTTGGCTGCGGCTCGCCGCAGCGGGGACGGAGGTTGCCGAGCGACGGGAGGGCCGGCCGGTCAGCCTTCCACCGGCGGCACGGGGCGTCGCCGCCTCATGTTGGCGTAGGTCATGCCGCCGATCACCATGAGCCCGCCGAGCATCTGCACGGGGCTCAGGACCTCGCCGAGGACGGGCCAAGCGACGACGGCGGTTACGACCGGAATGGCGTTCAGAAACACACCGGCGCGCGCAGCCGGTATCCGGGACAGGGCGTAGTTGTAGGAAAGAAACGCGACGACCGTGGCGAACACCGCGAGAAAGACCAGCGCACCGATCGCATCAGCACCGACCTCAGCGGCAGCCGGCAGAGAGGGACGGAGGATGAAAATCGGCACGAAAAAGAGCGTGCCGTAGAGAACCTGATAGGCGGTGAGTTGCACGGAATCCAGCCGGGCGGAAAGTGAGCGCGCGAGGATGATGTAGGCCGCCGCCGACAGCACGGCGCCGAGCACGAGGATGTCGCCGAGGCTCGAGCCCTCGATGAGCGCAGCGGCCCGACGATCCGAGATGACGAGGACCGCGATGCCGGCAAGCGAGGCAAGCCCGCCGACTGTCACGCGATGGCCCATGCGCTCGCCGAGGAAGATCCGCGAGAGGAGCGCCACCACGACGGGAGTCGTCGCGATGATCAGGGATGCCTTGGGAGCGGTTGTCAGCGCGAGGCCGTTTGTCTCGAAGAGAAAATACAGGCCGGGCTCGAAGACGGCGATGAGGGCGAGGCGCAAATGCACCCCGCCCGGAAGTCGGGGAAACCCCCGGTACCACAAGACAGCGAGGAACACCGGAGCGGCCAGTGCGAACCGGAGAAAAATGTAGGCCTCCGGCGTGAAGGTCTCGAGAACGATCTTCGTCGCAACGAAAGAAGATCCCCAGAACAACACCGCCGAGGCGAGCGCGGCATACGTCTTGATCACGTCCTACTCTCGAATCAGATGGTGAGTCGCCATTCTGTCGGCTCCCGCCGCGAAAGTAAAGCCCGAGCTAACGCCGGGCGCTTCACCGCGCCACTACACGCCCCGCCGCACGTCTTGCAAAAGCTGGCCGGACCGGTGTATCGTGTGCGCATTATGGGAAGAGGAGACAGACGATCGCGCCGCGGTAAGATCTGGCGCAGCACCTACGGCAAAACTCGCCCCCGGAAAGCTCGCAAGAAGCAGAACCGCTAAGGCGGAGAGAGCACGAAAGACGGGTCCCAGAAGTAGAAGCCGTTTATGGTGATGGGCGGTCGCTGCGTTTGGCGACGCCAGATGGGATCATCGTCCCGGGTATACACCCCTACGCGCACCCCGGTCTCACCCGTGGCGGCTGTCCCGATAGCGGTTCCTGCGGGAATTGTCTGCGCAGGGCGCACCGCGACGGCTTCCAGTCCCGCATACACGGTGTAGTATCTCGAACGCTCGGCCTCCCCTTCGATGGAGACCTCGGTCTCGTGCACGACTTCCACGAACCGACCGAAGCCGCTCCCGTTATCGTCGGAATTGCTGTAGCGATGTACGACGCCGGGAAACAGGGAGTACACATGCGCTGACTCGGACCACGCGGACGGGACCGGCACCGTCACTCGCCGAACCTCCTCCGGACTCAACTGAGGCCCCCGATTCTCAGTCCACGTTTCGGGGGCACGCTCCGGTGGCGCCTGCTCCTCCGTCCCCTCCCCGGCAGGCGGCCGCTGTTCCACCGCCGCCTGCTTCGGCGCGCTTGCGCAGGCCCCGACCAGAAGCGAAACGACGGCGAGCCACACCAGTCTACCGAAACGAGTTCTGCCCCTCATGATCTTTCAATCCTATCGCAAGAAAGGCGGATCGTGTACAATGCATGATCGCAAGGAGGCAATTTCTTGAAACTCTCGACCATATCTGCAGCGGGTGCAGGCCTTGCCGCACTGTTGCTTCTCTCGAGTTGCCTGCCCGGTGCCGGACAGCAGCAACAGCAGGCCAAAGTCGATCCCGCCTACTCACCCGACGGCTCGCAAATCGTCTTCGTCGCGACCCATGACGGCGATCCGGAGCTCTACATCGCCGACGCCGACGGCAGCAACGTGATCCGACTCACCGAAAATGACGCGGTGGACGCGAGCCCGCGATGGGCGCCGGACGGCTCGCACCTGCTTTTCGTCTCCGACCGTGACGGCGATTTCAACATCTACACCATGCGGCCCGACGGTTCGGGCGTCGAGATGCTCGACCTGCCGC
>JAAAOH010000238.1 GCA_009908925.1 Spirochaetota bacterium
AGCCTGTCGCCCTCGCGTATCACGAGGATGTCGGTCGGTATGACCCGCTCCACCTCGAACTCGTTTCCGCGGGAGTCCACCACACGGAAGGTTGCCACGTAGTCCACTGCCGACTGCACGAGCTCACCGTCATCGGAGAGTCCGTTCCACGTCAGGGTCCGCGGCGGGTTGCCGTCTCCGCTCCAGTTCTTGAAGCCGTTCGTCATGGGATCGGCGATGTGCACCGACCATTGCTCTACGTTCAGTGCGTCGGGCACGCGCAGCTGTATGCGCAGCGTGTCGTTTACCCCGTCGCCGTCCGGTGAGAACGGCAGCGGCGCCACGGACATCTCCAGATTCCGCATGTCGCCGGTCGCGGCCTCGACGTAAATCGGCCCGACGCCCGTTATCCGCGGTCGATCGCCGTTGTAGTAAATGATCTGGAAGTCGACCGTGTACTCGCCTTCGGCGACGATGCCGCCGGCGTTGTTTCTGCCGTCCCAGGTAAACTCGTCGAAGGGCTCGTTGCGATAGACGCTCCGCACAAGCTCACCGTCCGCATTGCGAATTTCGAGGAGGAAGTCATCTATATACTCTTCGACTTCGTACTGCGGCAGGATTGTCACCTCCGCATCCGCTCCGTCGCGCGTCGGGAACACCACGTCGCCCTCGATTGTGAGGTCGATGGGTTTGGGACTCGTGTCCTTGATGACGCTTGCTTCACGGGTCGTACCGACGTTTCCCGCAGGATCCATCGCTCGGAGCTGCAGGCTGTATTCCCCGTCGGGAACCTCGTTGCCCTCGAGATCGGTGCCGTCCCAGGTCGTCTCGATCTCCGGCCCCGAGATGCCCTGTGCTGCAAGGTCGACCTCGAGCTCGCCTTCCGGCGTGCCGATGACGGCGGTCCAATCGGCGTCGGGATCAATTTCCGCGCGCAGCGAAAGCTCCTGCTTGTTCGTTCCACCGAATGCAAGCAGCACGTCTCGCGGAGTGGACTGCGGAACGGTGTCTACGACCAGGCTGCCACGAGGCGGCTGGGTGTCGATGACGAACTCACGCGTCGCCGAGCTCACCACGATGCCGTTCTCATAGCGCACGTAGAGCCGGGCCTCATAGGTCCCGTCACGCAGCGGCTCGCCCTCCTCGTCGCTGCCGTCAAAGGTTCCGCGGCGCGGGATCGGGGCCTCACCGGTTACCCGGCGAACGACCGGATTGCGCAGACGCGGGTCGCGGACCTCGAGCTCCCACGACGCCGCCCCTTCGGGCTCGCGGACCGTAATCGTGAACGGAAGCACGTCCTTGCGACCGTCACCGTTCGGGGAAAATGCGGCGTTCTCAGCTGCAACGCCCAATCGCACTCCACCGGACTGCAGGCTGACTGCGATCTCCCAGTCCGCGGTCTCTTCGGTGCTGTTCCCCGCCCGGTCGGTGCTCGCGAGGGTGTATGTGTAGCTTCCTTCGGGCACGCGCGAGCCGGTTCGGTCATCATCCTCCAGCATATAGGTACCGTCCCACGTGACAGTGGACGGCGGACTGATGTCCCGTCCGCGATTCTGCGGCATGGGGTTCTCCCACGTCTGCCGCCAGACCGCGTTGCCGTCGGCATCGGCTATGGTACCGACCCATTCCGCTTCCCTGCTCCCGTCCTGGGGGAAACTGACCGTCTTTCGGTCGCTGTCCTCCGTGGGAGCAAACACCCGGTACTCGGGTGGGCCGAGCTCGGTAATCTCGGGCGCCTCCGTATCGACGGTAACGTTGAACGGCGGCGTGCGTGAGATCCGTTCCTGGTCGTCACGAACGAAGAGCTGGTAGGTGTAGTCTCCATCCTCCACCGGCTCTCCGTCCTCTCCGAGGTCGGAGTTCTGATACGTGCCGTCCCAGGTCAGGGTGTCTGGAACCTCCACCTGCGGCTTGTCCGCGCCGAAGAGCCTGCCGAAGAAGCCGACCCGGCCCTCCTCGACCTCCCGCTGTCGCCACACGAGGTTGCCGTCCGCGTCGAAAATCGCGAGCTCGTACTCCACGATAACGGCATCCTCGGATTGCACAACGATGGTGGAGAACGGGAGCTCGAGCTCATCGTTCACGCCGTCCCCGTCGCCCGGAGAGATATACTGCCGCGGCTGTGGCGGCATTTCGAGCTCCGTGGCCCCTTCCTGTTCTCCGCCGGCGAACAGCGGCGCTCCGATGAGCAGCGCGACGCCGAGCAAGACAAGTGTTTTCTTTACGTTCATGCAGGTACCCCCCAATCCGTTGTGGCAAACCCTTCCAGCACACATCATAGCATGAACAGGGTCCGTTTGCCAGCAGGCGTGCATTCGAGTTCAACAGCCTGAATTAAAGGGTACGGCCACGGCGGATCGAAAAACAAGAAAATGCGGGCCGGATCTCAAGCAACAGGTGCAGTGAGGCAGTAACGGTCTATGTGGACGCAATGACCGCCCGGGAACGGGCACTGAAGCACATGGAGCGCCCCCTGCAGCCGCGGGAGAAACTCATCAGTTATGGGCCGGCACACCTCTCCGACCGTGAGCTTCTCACGGTTCTGCTGGGGACCGGCACCCGGGGGAAGCCGGTGGGGCGACTCGCCGCCGAGGTTCTCGCCGTCCTCGACGGCTCGGCCGGACCGCCCGACCTGCAGGATCTGAGGCTCATCTCCGGACTCGGAGAGGCCAAAAGCAGTCTGATCGCCGCCGCGGTGGAGTTTGCCAGACGCATGCTCTGCCCCGGCATTCACAGGATTCGGTTTCCGGCCGACGTCCTCCCGCTCGTCCGTCACTATGCCGATCGCAAGCAGGAGCATTTCCTGTCGCTGTCGCTGAACGGCGCACACGAAGTGGCAGCCACGCGGGTGGTATCGGTAGGGCTCGTGAATCGTGCGCTCGTGCATCCGAGGGAAGTCTTCGCCGAGGCGCTCGTCGATCGCGCCGCAGCGGTCGTCGTGGCCCACAATCACCCCAGCGGCAACGTGGAACCGAGCTCCGAGGACCGGGAGGTCACCGCCCGCCTGCAGAAGGCCGGGAACACCCTCGGCATCGCGATGCTCGACCACATCATCTTTTCGCAGGAAGGCTACTACAGCTTTCTCGAGCAGGGGGAGTTGTGAGGCAGTGCGGTGATGGTGGCGCATTGTTGACCAAAGTATATACATATGTATACACTTTATGCGGAGGCGAAGCCATGATCCATACGACCAGAGTATTCGCCAGTGGAAACAGTCAGGCTGTCAGACTTCCCAAGGAATACCAGTTTCGCGACCAGGAGGTCCTCATCCAGCGCGTCGGCAGTGCGGTCATCCTGCTTCCGGGTACCGATCCATGGAAGAGTTTCCGCGACAGCATCAGCGAGTTCAGTGATGATTTCATGTCCACCGGCAGGAATCAACCGCCGGACGCCGACCGTGACCTGAATGACCTATTTGATTGACACCAACATCTGCATCTACCTGGTCAGAGAGAAAGACCTTGAACTGACACAGCGATTCGAGGAGCATCGGCTGTACGAGATCGGAGTGTCTGCGGTCACGGTCGCCGAACTCCAATATGGTGTGGCGAAGAGCCGGCAGGTGGAAAGAAATCGCCGGGCACTGCTTCGCTTTCTCACACCATTCGAAATACTGCCCTTCGACGACAAAGATGCCGAGCTCTTCGGAATCCTTCGTGCACGCCTGGAAGCGGAAGGTCGCACGATCGGCCCGTATGACCTCGAACTGGCCGCGCAAGCGCTGGCGCGGGGGCTCATCCTCGTCACCAACAACGAGGGAGAGTTCCGGCGGATTCCGGGTTTGCCGGTGGAGAACTGGACGAGGCGGACGGTCTGAATACCTTGCCGATTCTTCGAATATTGCCTACACTGTATGCATAGTCTGCATGCAATCTGGAGAGGCGTCCCGTGCAATACACGATCCGAAACATACCGTCCTCGATCGACCGCGAGCTTCGGGAACGCGCACGTCGAAATCAGCAAAGCCTGAATGAGACAGTGGTCGACGCCCTCCGGCGGGGACTCGGTGTCGGGCCCGAGGAGCCGACGTACGACGACCTCGACGACCTGATCGGCACGTGGAAGCCCGACGCGGAGTTTGATCGCGCGGTAGCTGACCAGGATTCGGTGGACGAGGATGCATGGCGGTAGAAATCGTCATTGATACGAATCGCTATCGGGATTTCCTCGACGGACGGGCTGCAACGGTCGAGATCTTCCGCTCGGCCCCGAAGATCTACGTACCGCTGATTGTGATCGCGGAGTTGAGAGCAGGCTTCGCGGTTGGCTCGCGTGGAACGGAAAACCAGCGCGTATTCGAACGGTTCATCCACCGGCCGCGATTAGAGATAATGATGCCCACCATGGACACCACCCGGCACTACGCCAGTCTCTATCGACAACTCAGAAGCTTCGGCACCCCTATTCCGACGAACGACCTCTGGATCGCCGCGCTCGTCGTACAGCATGATATCCCGCTCTACAGCCGGGATGCTCACTTCGATCTGATTCCGCAGCTACCGAGAATTGAAGACGGCGAATAGTTGCCTTGTCCCTGCTTGAACTGTAGGCTTTCGTATGGGGGTGCCGATCGACATCGCCGCCCCTGACAAGGAGAAACCATACATGATGTGGAAATATGTCCTTTCATTCAGATGGGCGACGCGGTCGACCAGACGCACAACCGGTCGCGTGGCAGGCCGCGCGGCCGCACACCGGGCGCTCGTTCTGACCGCTCTGCTTATTGCCGTACTCGCGACAGCACCGGCCGCCGCGCAACAGCGCACTCTCGAGCTCTCGAGTGTGGCTACCGCAGACGGCTTTGCCTCTCCGCTAATAAACCCCGCCGCTCCCGCCTTCGGCAACGCCGGCGGGATCGGAGCGCTGATCGGCTATGACGAGAGCGCCTTCGGCGGCATCGAAGACGGGACGGCGCCCGATTTCTCGCTCTTCCTCAACACGAGGGTGTTGAGCTACGCCTTCGAGACAACCGCCGACACGAACCGCCACACCGGCACCCTGTCCGTGCCGCTCTTCGGCGACCTCTACGCCGGCGCAGGCGTCTCGGTGCCCGATTTTTCGTTCGAGGACCCCGTCACCAGGGCCGGCCTTCTCTTTCGGCCTCTGAACGTACTCTCCCTCGGCGCAACCGGCACCTTCCCGGAGGTCGGAGATCCCGCCTACCGCATCGGCGGCGCGCTGCGCCCGTTGTTCGTGAACCGGGAGATGGCCCAGATACTCACGGTGTCCACGGATGTACGCTACCGCAACGACGACTTTCTCGCGCCGATCCTCGGCATCGAGCTCACCCCCGAGGATGGTCTCGATATCTCGGCGGCCTGGGACTTCGACTCAGACCGCCTTCAG
>JAAAOH010000002.1 GCA_009908925.1 Spirochaetota bacterium
TGACATCCGCATAGACGCTCGTCGTCTCGCCTTCCATGAGTATTGACCTGTCGGATCTCACGAGGAACATCGGTTTGGTGCAATCGTAGTAATTCGTCACGGTGATGCGCACATAACCATCCACGGTGTTTCCGTTGGACACATCATAGATATAGTCGACCATCATCAGGGGCGCATCGGCATTATCAGTCATTCTGCCGACCCTCCACACGTCCCAGCCGGTCACGGAGTTCTGTTTGTACTCCAGATCAAAGTCCATTCCGACCAACTCAAAGCATTCATTCTCACGTTCTCGTATGTTCCCGAGGTCGAGCACGTTTTCTCGAAACCAATCGGTGAATTGGTCTCTGAACGCTTCCAGGCTGCCGCCGCCGGCTAATCCTTCCACAGAGCCGCCGCCGTAGCCGCTGAAGTGGGAGATTTCGCCTGAAAAACTGCGTCCGTCACCGTTGATGGTTACGTTCTCCGCCGTTTGATCCCAGGTTTTCGATGAGGCATTCAGCGCGAAGAGCGGAATCTGGCCACCAGGGCTCCAGTCGGCACCCATTGGTACGGTGATCTCCACCGGTATCTGGAACTCAAGTCCCTCCGGGTCCAGTCGGAGGGCCCCCGCCATTCCGGGCATGGGACACCAGGTAGCGGGCAATACGCCGTTACTGGGGTAGGAATAGATGGTGATGGTTGTTTCATCGGTCAAGGCACCGGGCGGAACGATGATTCTGGCTCCGTTTCCCGTTTCCACCGTTCCACCCTCGGCACCTACGGTGCCTGAGGCGGTGGTAGCGGGATGGTCCTCGTTTTCGTCCTGCTCCTGATCACGTGCGGAACCTGGAGAGAGGGCGCTACAACCGACAAAGAAGACCAGAAGGAGTGCGCACGCAAGAAGACATGCCGCAACGAATGGGATCACTGAACGCATGATGAACCTCCTGTCGGATCACATCTGTGACGGGATGAGGTACGTTCAATGGCGGGTGCGGCCGTTGTTGCGGGAAAACGAAGGATGCGTGATCCGTACACTTATAGCATATGACTTTCGCGTGAGACTTCCACCGATAATTGCGTGGCACCGGCATAAAGTCGGTTCGGCGGGCCCCGATGGGGGTGACATTCCCCGTCGTGACACTCCCCCGTCGTTGATCGGTCGGACCTTCTCGCCTAAGATGTCATCAGGAGTGTCAAATGATCATCCGCTACTACTCCCGCACGGGAAACAACCGCCTTGCCGCCGAATACCTGGCAGAGCGCCTCGGCCTGGAGGCCCGGGAGATCACCGAGGCCGGGCGCACCGGCGAACGTGACGGGCTTATGGGCGCCATATTCGGCACGATGTTCGGCCGAAGGCCCCCGATCGAAGATATGCCGGATGAGGACCGAGACGCCGACGCGCTCGTTCTCTGCGCGCCGGTATGGGCAACGCAACTGCCGGGCGCGGTCAAGAGCTACCTCGAGGAATACTCACCCGGGCATGTGAAGCTCGTCACCATAAATCAGGGAAACCGGAACAAGAAGGCGCGGGCACGTGCCGACGAGGTGCTGCAGCTCAAGCTGCCGAAGGGCACTGCTCGCCTGAGTGATCTCTCCTCCTACCGGGCGGAGCTCGACGAGCTCGCAGAACGGCTCAACGGCTCGTAGCGAAGGGTGCCACGAGCGCCCCGGCTGCCATGACTATGCCGATCGCAACGAATCCCGTGCCGGAAGCACCCGCCTCGGCAAGTCTGCCCAGAATCGCCGGAATCAGCCCTGCGCCGAAGAGATATGCAAGCGGTATCACGACGGAGATTGCGAGGTTGCGTCGTTCGGGCGTACTCACCCCTGCAAGTGCGCTGTGGCCGGCCGGGAAGAAGGCCGAGATGAGCATGGGCTGGAGGTATACTGCAGCGACGAGAATCGGGCCTTCGACGAAGCCGATGAGCGCCGTCACCGCTCCGGCGGCAATGGCAACGACGCCGAAAACGCGCTGCACGCCGAGATGGTCTGAGAGCCAGCCCGCAAGGAATATCATCAGCAGTGATGTAAGCCGTGATGTACTCACGACCGAGTTCACCAGCGACCGTTCCATGCCCCGCTCGACGACCAGGTACGTGGGAAGCATGGAGTATACTCCGAGTTCCAGCCCGATCGCCATCACAAAGAAAAATGCGATGACCCAGAACCGTCGGGTGGCGGCGACCTCGCGCAGAGCGGCCCAGTGCGGCGGCTCCCCGTGGAAGCGACCGCCGGCGCCCCGGCGTGCGAATACCAGTCCCATACAAATCGACGCGACGCCCAGTGCGGCCAGTAGTACGCGCCACGAGGCCACCCGCAGCACCAGTTCGGCAAGGAGCGGACCGGCGGCAAGCCCCAGAATGGGGCCGAGCTCGTGAAGCGCCATCGCCCTGCCCCACTGTCCGGGCGGCGTCACATCGGTCAGCGTGGCGATTCCAGACGGCAGATACAGCCCCGCCCCCGCGCCGAGGACCACCAGGCCGACACGGAACCAGCCGAGCGCCTGGCTCGAAGAGACGATCAGCAAGCCGACGCCGACGAGCCCTACCGCCACCGAGATGGTCTGGTGATGACTCAGCCGCTGCGACACGAACCCCGACGAGAGCATGGTCGCCATGAGGCCGACCGATATCACGAGGAAGAAGGACCCTCCCACGGCATGCGACACGCCGAGGTCGGCCTCGATGGACAACAGCAGGGGGGCGAGGATGGTGCGCGACATGAAGGTCAGAAAGAATACGCCGACGAGGAGCAACGCCGAGCCGAGGGGGAAGCGGGTCCCGGCGCCTGGCGTCTCCCCGCCTTCTCGCGCACGGCTCATCGCCGTCCCGCCTTTGTGAGGAGGTATACGTGCCGGCGCCTCGCGCTGCGGGCGAAATTCGGGGGAAGTGTTCCCTCCGAGAGGTCCGTCACCTCGGCGATCTCGCGCACCTCATCCGACAGGCTGAAGGATCGAAGGTTCGCCGAGAAGAAGATGCTCCCGCCTGGAGCGAGGCGGCTCAGGGCCGCGCGACACAGCTCGACATGGTCGCGTTGCACGTCCAGATCGGCATCACGGCTCTTGCTGTTGGAGAACGACGGTGGGTCAATCAGCATGAGATCATACGTGTCCCTGCCGCGACGCAGGAAGGTCAGACTGTCGGAGCGGACGATCTCATGGGCGGGTCCCACGATCCCATTGAGTCCGAGATTGCGCGTTCCCCACTCGAGGTAGGTGTTGGATGTATCCACTGAAACCGTTCGTGACGCGCCGCCTGCCGCCGCGTGCACGGTTGCCGCGCAGGTGTAGGCAAAGAGATTCAAGAATCGGACGCCCTCGGCGCGCTCGCGGATCCTGCGACGGACGAGCCGATGGTCGAGAAAGAGTCCCACGTCGAGGTAGTCGGTGAAGTTGACTTCGAACAGGAGCCCGTCCTCCTCCACGACCGCCGTCACGGAGCCGCCGGTCGAGCGCGGTCGGTACTGCGCGGTGCCGCGCTGCCTGCGACGCTCGCGGGTGAACACCGCTTCCGGCCCGATCTCGAGAAAAAACTGTACCGCCTGAATGAGCTCTGCGAAGCGCGCAGCAGCGGCAGCTTCTTCGACGGTGGCCGGCGGCGCATACTCCTGCACGACGGCGCGGGTCACTTCCTCCCGATCGACGTAGACATCGACCGCGGCGGCGTACTGGGGAATGTCGGCGTCATAGATGCGGTAGCAGCTCACAGCCTCACGCTCGAGAACACGCTTGAGAACGCGACGGTTCTTGCGAAGACGGTTCATGATCGACTCGACGCCGCGGGTCGCATCCGTCGATGTCGCGGAGGCGACACGCGTGGACCTCGGGCTATCGCCGGTGGCGCGCCGGGAGGCGGCCGCCACGCCCCCGGTGGTGCCCCGGTCGCCGGCCGCGTGAAAGCGGTTCGATTGATCGAGGGAGACCACCGCGAGGACGACATTGAGGTTGCCGTTGTAGACGGAGTACAGGCGATCAGCTCGTAGCCCGAGCTCCCGTGCCTGCTCCTTGGAATCTGCAAGCACGGCTGCGCGAAAGCCGGTGAAGCGCTCGGCGAGCCACCTGCCGAGCCGCTCATGTGCCCGCGCTTCCTTTCCGCCGAGCCTGTGACCGTACGGCGGGTTGGTGACGATGAAACATCCCGCGGCGTTCTCGGGGTCGAAGCTCTTGCTGAGCTCACCGAGGATGGCGCCGTGGCGCAGGCGCGCGAAGTCCGCCTTCTCGATTGTGAGGATGTCCGGGACTCCGGCGGCCTCGGCGTTCGCCTTTGTGGCCTCTACTGCCTCGGGGTCCACATCGGAGGCCCATATCCGACCGCCTTCGGCCGTCCACGCCGCACGCCCGCGCTCGAGGCGCTCCGCCGCCTCATGTCGCAGGCGCCGCCATACCGCCTCATCGTACCCGCGCAGGCGCTCGAATCCGAACTCCGCACGTTCCGCGCCGGGTGCCATATCGAGAGCCTGCCGTGCCGCCTCGATGGCTATCGTTCCGGACCCGCACATGGGGTCGGAAAGGAACGGCTGCGGCCCCTCGCCCCGGCGCCATGCGGAAAGGGCCGAATCCCATCCGGCGCGGGCGAGCACCGCAGCGGCGGTGTTCTCACGAAGGGGGGCGGCTGTGGCCACACGGCGATAGCCGCGCCTGTGAAGGCTCTCGCCGGAGAAATCAACGTAGAGCCGCATTCGGGAATCGGTAAGATGGAGGTTGATGCGGACCTCGGGCCATTCGGTGTCGACCGAGGGTCTGCGACCCAGGCGCTCGCGGAATCTGTCTGCTATGGCGTCCTTTACGACGAGAAAGGCAAGGCGGGAGTCGCGAAACTCGCGGTGCGCGCTGTGGCCGAACACCGCGAAGGTGCGATCGACGTCGAAATACTCCTCGAACGGCACTGCCGCGGCCGCCCGATACAACGCGTCCCGGTCTGTCGCTATGTCGGTTGCAAGCTCCCCGAGGACGCGGCCGGCGATGGATGACCACAGGCAGACCCTGTAGGCGTCCTCGAGGCTTCCCTCGAGGTACACACCGCCGGAGGACTCGCGGACGCCGGCGCCGGAGGACTCGCGGGGGCTGGTGCCGGAGTCGGTGTCGCCGCCGGGAGCCGACACGCCGAGGATGCTGCGGATCTCCTCCGCGAGCAGTTGCTCTACGTGGCCGGGGCAGGAGACGAAAAACCTGGAGACTGGAGGCGCGCCGTGCTGATCCATGGGTCCCGACACATTTACACGATAGGCGCCCGGAGGTAAAGCCGGCGCCCGCGGTGGCAGCAATTCCCGGCGAACGGCGGGCGGTCAATTTCGTAGATGGTTTGGGCTGAAGTGCCAGGTGCGATGATTGTTAGG
>JAAAOH010000092.1 GCA_009908925.1 Spirochaetota bacterium
GAATGACCGGATATCTTCCCGGACCCGTTCCCGCTCGTCGGGGAACTCAAGGTTTACGTAGGCGTAGTGTGGAAGGAGCTCCTTGAGGAGCGTTGTTTTGCCGGACTGTCGCGGTCCGGTGATGAAAAGCACCGGGTACTTCTTCAGGAGACGTTGTATCGATGGCGCCAGAGTTCGAGGTACCACAATGTGTATCATACTCCCGGAGGCGGTTGGTAATCAACTGCAAATTGGGAACTGGAATCCCGATTTGATAGATTTACCACGTCGCTATGGGTTTTCTGTTCGGTCTCCGGCGATGAGCGGCGGGATGGTGGACCGAGATGAGCTTCGAAAAGTGATCGCCGAGGCTCGCGATATGAAGGCAATGTAACATCACGCTACGGCGGACAAGGCTACCGTCACAGCTCTTGCTCTCCGCAACAACGCGTGCCGGCTACCGGAGTATCGGATGAAGCCCGGTTTTTCGCGCATAGCACGTCGGATTGGATTGGCCTTCTGTCTTCCGGCGCAATGGTGGTACTGATTCTTGCGTACGCGGCGACGTTGGTACTTGGTTTGGCCTTGAGGTCCGCGCCGGGTGAGCCCAAAGGCGCCCCGATGTTCACGATGCTGGAAGTCCTGATAATCCTTATGGTCCGACGATGATTGAAGCGGTCGTGGCGGCTCCGGAGTCGTGTCCGCCGCATCTGAAGGTGTTGGGATCAGCCGGCGTTGTGTTCATGGCAGTGATGGGTGGCGTCACCTCGACTCTGGACTTCTTCATATTGATTGCCAGTCGGCAGCCGCGGGCGGAGAGGCTTCCGACGAGTTTGGCGGGAGCGTTGCCACCTCGCCTGATGTTGTGCTAGCCGGCGCCCCCGGTGTCGACTGCGGAGGTGCGGCAGAAAGCGGCGCGGCGTACCTTTTCGAGCGTGGGGGAGACGGAAGCTGGAACCGGATCGAGAAGCCAATTGACGAAACTACTTCCCGCGACGACTTCGGCCATTCGGTAGATATCTCGGGTCTGCGCGTTATCGCAGGTGCTCCGAAAGCAGATCTCCCCGGACAAATTGGTGAGATCGCCGACGCAGGGCTCGCCTACATCATAGACGAGCAGGGCTCGACACCGCCGTCATGGCCCGAAGGGCCGAGCTACTCGCTCGAGGCATCCGACCGTTCGGAGGACGCGTCTTTTGGGATTCGTGTGTCGCTGCGCGGCGGACTCCTTCTCGTTGGAGCCGAGTATAGCCCGGGGACCACATCTACCGGCCGCGCCTGCCTTTTCTCCCGGAACAACAGCGGCGCCTGGCGCGAGGGTTTCGCTTTTTCGGCAACCGACCTCTGACCCTGTGACGGGTACGGCAGAGGCGCGGACATAAGTGGGGAGAGCGTCGTCGTTGGTGTATGTCCCCGCCGGCAGTTTTCAGCGGGACGCCACAGAAACGAACATCAGCGTAATCAGCCGGCCATTTGGAATGAGCGAGCATGAGGTAACCCAGTCGCAGTTCGAGGATGTGATGGGGGTGAACCCGAGCGAAGCCGACACTGGCGGAGACGCTCCGAACCGGCCGGAACGGCGATTAAGGTGGTATGACGGTAACAGCGAAACCGGTGACGGGGAAACAACCCATCCGGTGGGCACAAAAAACGCGAACGAGCCTGGACTGCATGACATGAGCGGGAATGTGTTGGAATGGACCTGGGACCGGCACGGCGCTTTTTATCCCGACGGAGATCAAACTGACTACCGGGGAGCGGCTTCTGGCTCTGACCGTGTGCTACGCGGCGACAGATATGGCGTCGTTGCGTGAAGGTGATGTACCTCCTCGATCAGTGTATTACCGCAGGGGACGGATCGCTTCTAGTCCCGCCGAAATACATTTCTGGTGTCAGGGCTGGAGACAATCCTGGCTGAATGGACATCTTCTTCTATTACTTCATGCCTTGGATGAGCTCATTGCAGATGAGTATTGCTACTAGGAGTATAATGCGGGATCATATCAACTTGGCAGGTGCTGGTCCATGAACACGAAACACGTTTTCGTGATCGGTCTGAACGAGTTTAACCGTGGCCTTCTCGAGCGCACGCCTCATGCCTCCGACTACACCTTTCACGGTGTTCTCGATCCGGCGGAGGTATACGATACCTACGACTTTCCGATCGCCGACATGGTGCGCCGGAGCATCGAGCAGATCGCCGCCGCGGGTGAAAAGACCGGCGGTTCGGTAGATGCCGTCTGCGGCTACATGGACTTCCCGGTGAGCACGATGCTTCCGCTCATCTGCCGGGAGTTCGGCGTGCGCTCGCCGAGTATCGAGGGGCTTCTCAAGTGCGAGCACAAGTACTGGAGCCGGATCGAGCAGAAGCGCATCGTCCCGGACCACATACCCGAGTTCACCGCCTTCGATCCCTTCGATGATGATGCTCTGTCGAAGATCGCTCTTCCCTATCCCTTCTGGATTAAGCCCATAAAGTCCTCGGGGTCATTTCTGGGGTTTCGCATCAACACCGAGGAGGACTTCGCCGCGGCAATTCCGCAGATCCGCGAGCAGATCGGGCTTATCAGTGATCCGTTCGGCTGGGTGCTCGACCAGGTTGAGCTCCCGCCGGAGGTCGCCCTGGTCGAGCCCCACTTTTGCATGGCCGAGAGCATCATCGGCGGGAGACAGTGTACGCTCGAGGGCTACTCCCTGGACGGGTGTGTAGAGGCCACCGGTATCGTGGACTCCATCCGCTACGAGAACGGCGTGAGCTTCTTTCGCTATGAGTATCCATCGAGTCTGCCGTACAAGATCCAGGACCGGATGGTGCACCTCACCGAAAAACTCATTCCCGCCCTCGGGTTCGACAACTCGGCGTTCAACATCGAGTACTACTGGGACCGCGAGAAAGACCGCATCTGGCTTCTGGAGGTCAACACACGGGTGAGCCAGTCGCACGCCGACATCTTCGAGAAGGTGGATGGTGCCTCGAATCAGGCCATCACCGTCGACGTCGCACTCGGCCGCGACCCGGCGTTTCCCTACCAGCGCGGGGAATTCCCGCGTGCGGCCAAGTTCTTCTGGCGGGTCTTCGAAGACGGGATCGTGCGGGCGGTGCCGACGGGGGAGGAGATCGAGCGGGTCGAGAGAGAGATTCCCGGCACCGTCGTGCGCCCGCAGGTTACCCCCGGCATGCGCCTTGCGGAGCTTCTCGAACAGGACAGCTACAGTTACGCGCTTTGTTATCTCTTTGTCGGCGGAGAGGATCAGAAAGATCTTCTTGATAAGTACATAAGGTGTCAGGAGCTACTGACCTTCGAGATCGAGGCGGTCGAGGCGTGAAGGTTCGGCACGAGTACCCGCGCCAGGTGGAAGAGATCGATCACCTGATCATCCCTGTTTCCGACGGAACGCAGCTTGCCGCGCGCATGTGGCTTCCTGTTGATGCCGATACCAGTCCCGTCCCGGCGATCCTCGAGTATATTCCCTACCGAAAGCGCGATCTTACCGCCGAGCGCGACGTCCGCCACCACCCCTACATCGCCGGATTCGGCTATGCCTCGGTGCGCGTGGACCTGCGTGGAAGCGGGGAGTCGGACGGCGTTCTCACAGATGAGTACCTCCAGCAGGAGCTCGACGACGGTGTGGATGTCATCAACTGGCTCGCCGTCCAGCCGTGGTGCTCGGGAGCGGTCGGGATGATCGGCATCTCCTGGGGCGGGTTCAACGGCCTGCAGATCGCCGCGCTCCGGCCGGAGCCGTTGCGGGCTATCGTCACGATCTGCTCCACCGACGACCGCTACTCCGACGACGTGCACTACATGGGCGGCTGCCTGCTCGGCGACAATCTCTCCTGGGCGTCAACGATGTTCGACCAGAACACCCACCCGCCGGATCCGGCCCTCGTGGGCGCACGATGGCGGGAGATGTGGATGGAGCGCCTTGCGGGGAGCGGGCTGTGGCTCGAGACCTGGATGCGCAGGCAGCGCCGTGACGAGTACTGGAAGCACGGCTCGGTGTGCGAGGACTACGACGCCATCACCTGTCCGGTGATGGCGGTGAGCGGCTGGGCCGACGGGTACTCCAATGCCGTGTTTCGTCTCATGGAGCATCTCTCGGTGCCGCGAAAAGGCCTCATCGGGCCGTGGAGCCACAAATACCCCCACGAGGGCGTGCCCGGCCCTGCCATCGGATTCCTGCAGGAGGTTCGCCGGTGGTGGGACAGATGGCTCAAGGGGACGGAGAACGGCATCGAGACCGAGCCGATGTTTCGCGTGTGGATGCAGGACAGCGTTCCGCCGACCACGAGCTACCGGCGCCGGCCCGGACGTTGGATCGCCGAGGAGAGCTGGCCGTCGCCTCACATGGACCCGCTTACCCTCCGCCTCGACCAGGCGCGGCTCGCGCCCCTCGCCGAGGAGGTGGCGGAGCAGGGTTTCACGATTCAATCACCCCTCTCGGTCGGACTCTTCGCCGGCAAATGGTGCAGCTATCAGGCCCCGCCGGATCTGCCCCACGACCAGCGACAGGAGGACGGCGGCGCGCTCATATTCGAGACCGGCGTTCTCGAAGAGGATCTCGAAATTTTCGGACTGCCGGAGGTTACCCTCGAGCTCAGCTCGAGCGAGCCGGTGGCCATGGTGGCTTTGCGCCTCTCCGACGTTGCCCCGGACGACAAGGCCACCCGCGTGACCTACGGGCTTCTGAACCTCACCCACCGCGAAAGCCACGAGCATCCCGCGCCGCTCGAGCCGGGTGCGCGCTATGGCGTGACCGTGCAGCTCAACGGCGTTGCTCAGCGATTCCCGGCGGGGCACAGGTTGCGTCTGTCGCTTTCGACGAGCTACTGGCCGCTTGCATGGCCGTCGCCGAGGCCCGCCCGCCTCACCATCTTCACCGGCGTGAGCACGCTCGAGCTTCCGGTGAGGGTACCGCGCGAGAGTGACGCCGGCCTGCGGCCCTTCGAAGAACCGGAGGCCGCCCCACCGCTGGGTGTTACACTTCTGCGTCCCGGCGAGGAGTCCTGGCGCGTCATTCGCGATCTTGCCGCCGACCACTCCAGGCTCGAGGTGATTCTCGACACCGGCACGACGCGTTACAACGACAGCGACCTCGAGATCAGCTCGCGGGCGGTGGAGACCTACACCTACGTAACCGACGAGTACGGCTCCCTCGAAGGGGAAACCCGCTGGGAGCGACGCTTTCGGCGGGGCGACTGGGACGTGCGCACCGTGACGCGCACGCTTCTCACCTCCGACGAGACGAGCTTCCGAATCCGCGCCGACCTCGACGCCTACGAGGGCCCGAGCCGCGTGTTCAGCCGCAGCTGGGACACAGAGATTCCCCGCGATCTGGTGTGACGCCGACGGACGCCTCGGGGATCTCGAGCGGCGGGAGCATCGATTCGATCGTGCTTCGCCGGCTCTCGTACCACGGAGGCAGCACCAGTGCCTCGCCGAGGTGATCGGGGTCCTCGTCGACGGCAAACCCGGGACCGTCGGTTGCGATCTCACAGATGACGCCCGCGGGCGCCTGGGTATAGACGGACTTGAACCAGAACCGGTCGATGACCGGCGTGGGCGCGCCGCCTGCCTCCAGAATCTGACTCCGAACGCGTGCCTCGGCGGTGTCGTCCGACACCCGGAACGCAACGTGGTGGACCGACCCGGTTCCCCACCGTCCGCGAGGCGCCGCGGCGTCGGCGCGGATGTCGATGCGCTGGCCGCCGGCACCTTCTCCGACCACGTAGCGTGTCCACTCGCCGTCGCGGGCGGCTCGCGCAAACCCGTACGCGCGGGCAAGGAATTCCTCAGTGGCGTCGGGCTCGCGCACCGTAATCCGCACCGAGGACAGCGCGCGGATCTGATGCTCGACCGGCACTGCCGAAGCTGCCCACGGCGTGAAGGGCTGCTCCGGGTAGGTGGTGGTCTCGGTCAGCGTAAGACTCATCCCATGCGGGTCGGTGAAGGGCAGCACCTGCTCGCCGAACCGCGACTCCCGCTCGCCGACCGATACGCCGTGCGCCCGCAGCCGCGATTCCCAGTACTCCAGACTACCGGCAGGGACGGCAAAGCTTACCTCGCCCCAGACCCCCGTGCCGCCGCGGCCGGGTCCCATATCGGGCCAGGGGAAGAAGGTCAGGTCCGTGCCCGGATGTCCCTCGCCGTCGGCGAAGAAGAGGTGATAGGTGTCCGGCACGTCCTGGTTGATGGATTTCTTGACCAGTCTCAGGCCGAGCACGCCCACGAAGAAGTCCACGTTCTCCTGCGGATCGCCGGCGATCGCCGTTATGTGATGTATGCCGCTCACGTGTGTCATGGTCTGTGCCTCCGCGTTATGCTGCTGGAGACAATGTCCGTGAAGTGGAGTGAGAACGTCAAGTTTTTCGCGGGCGGCCCTGGGCGGCGAGGCGGCGCGGGCCGGTCGGATCGCCCGGAGCGCCGGGCCGCGGCTTGCGGACTCCCGCGCCGCGCTGAGCATACGCGATGCCGCCCCCGGAAGAGGCGTCTGCGCCCGCTACCTCCGAAGCCGCTCCGCCGTGCGGATCATTTCTCTCGTCTTCTTCCACATCTCGAGCTCGTCGAGGCGGGCGAGGGGGATCCACTCGGCATGCTCGGCATCGTCGTCGGCGGCGGGATCGCCTGCCACCCACTCGGCGAAGAAGTCGACGAGCGTGTAGTGAAAGCGGGTACGGCCTTCTTCGTCGGGGATGATCGCGTCGATTACCTCGAGAAAGTCCGGCTCGCCGATCGTGACGCCGGTCTCCTCGAGCACCTCGCGAGCGGCGGTCTGCCGTACCGTCTCGCCGACGTTTTGAGAGCCGCCCGGAAGGCTCCATTCCCCGACCTTCGGCGGTTTACCGCGGCGGATCATGAGGACCGAGGAGTCTTTCAGCACCACCACTCCGACGCCTACGAACGGGCGTGTAGGGTACTCTCGGGATTCTTCCATGCTCACTCCTCCCGCCGCAGTCGCCCGGCTCTGAACTCGGTTGCAAGCTCCTCGAAGCGCGGCAGCGCGTGCGCGTAGAACTGCTTCCAACCCTCGCAGAGGACGCTGGGCGCGCCGGGGCTCCTGCCGGCGCCGGTGCTGCTGCCGGCCGCGGCCGGGTTGGCGACATCGCCGCTGCCGCTGTCGCCCTCCAGGCGCATCTTCGGACAATCGCCTGCGCAGTACGCAAGATAGGCGCACCCCTCGCAGCTCTTACTCCACCGTCGCTTCTCCCGCCCGAACTCACGATACGCCGGAGATCGCCAGAGCTCGAAGAAGTGATCATGTGCCACGTTCCCGAGTTTCCGCTCGGGCTCCACGTAGAAGTCGCAGGGGTAGATATCTCCCGAATGCTCGACGACGAAGTAGTGGCGACAGTCCTTTCCCATGTAGCAGACGGTCGCGTGCCCATTCAGCATTTTCGTGAGGACGGAGTCGAAGAACCGGATGGAAACCTCCGCGGCGTCAGCCGGAGCCCAGGCATCGAAGAGTCCCTGCAGGAACGTGCCCCAGTCATCGCCGGAAACGGAATAGTCGGTGAGCTCCCCCGCCTCGTCCGTCTCCACGCAGGGGATGTACTGATGATGCGATGCGCCGAGGCCCTTCAGGTATTCGTAGAGCGCGGCGGGCTCGCGGACATTCGCCTGTGTGACGAGGGCGAGCACGTTGTACTCCACACCGTGACGCTTCAACGCGTCGAGGCCGCGCATAACGCGCGCGTGAGAGCCGCCGCCCTCGCGGGTTTTCCGGTAGCGGTCATGCACGTCGGCCGGCCCGTCAATGCTGATGCCGACGAGGAAGCGGTTCTCGGCAAGCCACGCGGCAAACTCGTCATCGATGAGCGTCCCGTTGGTCTGAAGACCGTTTGTCACGGTGCTGCCGGGCGGTGCATAGCGACGTTGGAGCTCAACCGCCCGCTCGAAGAACGCCTGCCCCATAAGGGTGGGCTCTCCACCCTGCCAGCCGAATGCAAATTCCTGCTGCGGTGCGGCGAAGAAGTTTCGCATCATCTGCTCGAGGGTTGCGTCCGACATGCGGTGGCGACACGTGTCGGGGTAGAGTGCGGCCTTTTCCGTGTAGAAGCAGTACTCGCACTCGAGGTTGCAGTCGGCGGAGGCAGGCTTTATGAGAAGGGAGAACGGTCGCATCGGTTTCGTGTCCTGGCCGCCCGGATTCTACCCGGCATCGAGGCCGCGTGTCATCCTACCGGACGCCGCGCCGGATGCCCGCTGCCAACACCCGTGGCCGGTGGACGCCCGCCCGCCGTATGCTTGATAATCGCTGCCGTTATGCCATGGGTAGAAGTGATCGGATATGTTGCGTCGGTGCTTGTCGCCGGCTCGCTGGTGATGGTGTCGGTGGTCAAGCTGCGCGTCATAAACCTGGGCGGTGCGGTGGCCTTCGTTGCGTACGGGCTGCTGATCGGCGCGTATCCGCTGGTGCTGACGAACGGGTTCATCGTGGTGGTCAACATCTATCACCTGTCGCGCATCTTTCGCGCCGATCTCAACGGCTTCACCTATGTCCCCATCGATGCCTCGAGGCGCGATCGGCTGGATGAGTTCATCGAGCTGTATCGCGATGACGTGTTTCGCTTCCACCCGGGTTTCTCCCTCGATTTCCTCGACCGAGCCTTCGCCGGAGCGGGGCGGGTGTACCTGGCGCAGCGGAACCTTCGTACCGAGGGCTTCGCCTACTACGTGCAACTCTCGGATGTCGGCGAGTGGCCCGCGGACGAGGTGTCGGGGCTCTTCTCCACGGTTGAGCGGGACCTCGATCCCGCGCAGACGGCCTACGTCCCCGTCGATTACATCACCCGCAGCTACCGCGACCTCGGGCTCGTGGACAAGCTGCACGAGCAGCTCGTCGCAGATCTGCGGCCGGAGATCAAGTTCCTCGTCTCCGTCGCCGACAGATCCTGCCGCAAAACAAACAAGTTTCTTGCGGGAAGCGGTCACGTGCGCGCGGGGCAGAGCGAACACTACAACCTCTACGTGAAGACGCTCGCCTGAGGCGGAGGTCCGATGTCCGGGCAGCGGCTCCGCCGCTCCGGAAGTCAGCAACTATTACAAAAATAGAGTTAATAATGTTATCACTTGAATTGCCCAACTCATGGTTGCATGTTAGCCTATTTGGTGTATAATCTCTAAAAAGTGGATCCAGTCATTATGGAGAACGACCAGATATCGAGCTCCCCGGCCGCCCGGCGCACCGAGGACAGCCTGCGCCGCTATGCGGCGCTTCAGCGCGAGCTTGCGCGCTCCTCGGCCGAGTTTCTCTCGGCCACCGAGCCCGACTCCTTAGCCCGCGTCATCAACGACACACTCCAGCGCATCGGCCTGGCCGCGGGACTGGACCGGGCGGTGGTCAGGGTTTTCGACGCCTCGATTCCCCTCGAGCGCTACGCCTTCGAGTGGCATGACGAGAGCCTGGACTCGCTGGCCCATGCGCCGGGCGAGGATCCCGACACCGGTGAGGTCGCATGGCGCGACCGCCTTCGACCGGGTCACCCTCTCGTCATTTCAGACGTCGAGGAACTTGGGGATGATTATGTAACGGAGCGTGCCCGGCTGCGGAACGAGGGCATTCGGGCCGCGCTCATCGCGCCGATGGGGGACGCCGCGACGACACCGCTGGGCATGGTTGGCTTCGTCTCTCATCAGAGGCGGGTGCAGTGGTCGGAGGCGGAGATCGAGATCGTGCAGACGCTTGCCTCCACGGTTGCCGGCGCCCTCCTGCGCCTGCGCCTCGAGCGGCGCGTGCGCGCCACCACGGTGCGCCTGGGCGAGACACTCGCGGGAACCGGCGCCGGAACCTGGTCCTGGGACATCGACGCCGGGACGATCACGATCGACGAGCGCTGGGCGGCAATGCTCGGCTACTCGCTCGAGGAGCTTACCCCGACCACCATTGATACCTGGAAGGAGCTCACGCAGCCTGACGACCTCGCGGAGGCGGAGGCCGTGCTGGCCGAGCATTTCGCCGGGGAGCGGGAGCTGTACTCGTGCGAGATGCGCATGCGCCATAGCTCCGGCAGGTGGGTGTGGATAAGCGACCGGGGCCGTGTCGTCGAATGGGATAGCTCGGGAAAGCCGCTTCGGATGCTCGGAACCCACACCGACATCTCCAGTCGGAAGGCCGCGGAGCTTGAGCTTGCGGAGAGTCACTCCCTGCTTCAGAGCGTGTTCGACGGGATGGATGATGGGATAGTGGTCCTCGACCCGCAGAACCGGCATGACGGCACACGGGGATGTCAGAACGACGCTCGCGGACGGCTCCGAGATGTGGGCGCGGGTCACCACTCACCCCCTGACCGACGAGACCGGGAAGATCGTCGGCTACGTCGAGCACATGAAGGACGTAACGGAGGAGCGGAAGGCCTCCGACGCGCTTATGGCGAAGACGGAAGAGCTCGAGCGCTTCTTCACTGTGGCTCTCGACCTTCTCGCCATCGCCGATACCTCCGGACGCTTCGTGCGGCTCAACGCCGCGTGGGAAGACACACTCGGCTTGTCCATCACCGAGCTCGAGGGAATGAACTTCATGGACCTCGTCCACCCCGAGGATCGCGAGCCGACCGAGAATGCCCTCGCCGACCTCCGGGCGACCCGGCAGGTTATCGGTTTCGTGAACCGATATCGGACGTCCGACGGATCCTATCGCTACATCGAGTGGCGTTCCCATCCCCACCGTGGCCTCGTCTACGCCGCGGCGCGCGACGTCACCGACCGCATCGAGCGCGAGGAAGCGGCCCTCGCAGCAAGCCGGGCGAAGAGCGAGTTTCTTGCCAACATGTCCCACGAACTGCGCACGCCCCTGAACGGTATCGTGGGGTTCTCCGACCTCCTCGTCGAGAGCGATCTCGTCGAGCCCTATCGAAGCTATGCGGAGAACGTACATATCTCGGCGGAAACCCTTATGACCCTCATAAATGACGTGCTCGATTTCTCGAAGATTGAGGCTGGAAAGATGGAGCTGGAGATGCAGGAGGTTGATCTCGGACAGCTGCTGCGGAACGCAGCGCAGAGTGTCCGCATGGGGGCCGAGAGTAAGGGGCTCGATCTTGTCCTATCAGTCGACGAGCGTCTCCCTGAGGCGATCGAGACGGATCCCTACAGGCTGACCCAGGTCATTGTGAACCTCCTCAGCAATGCTGTGAAGTTCACCGAGTACGGCTTCGTGCAACTGCGTACGGAAGTTCTCACAGCGGATGATGAGCGGGCTCGCCTGCGTTTCAGTGTCCGGGACACCGGCGTGGGCATCGAGCCGCAGCACCAGGACGCCATCTTCGACTCCTTCACCCAGGCGGATCCCTCCACAACGCGCCGATTCGGAGGAACGGGTCTCGGCCTGGCAATTTCCAACCGCATCCTCGAGCAGCTTGACAGCAATCTCGAGCTCGAAAGCGAGCCCGGCACGGGTAGCACATTCAGTTTCGAGTTGGAGGTGAGCCTGCCGGCAGCCGGTGAGTCATCCCTCTCGGCGACCGGGGATGCTACCGAAGCGGCGCCGGCGTCGACGGATGCTGCAGCGCCGGCGCCGGCGGACGCCGTCGGGCGCTCGCATGACGACCGTGATGTCGGACCTGTCCGAATCCTCGTTGCAGAGGACGAGAAGATAAACCGTCTCGTCACCCGGCGCATGATCGACCGGCTGGTGTCGAACGCCGAGGTGGTGACCGCCAACGACGGCAGGCACGCCGTCGAAGCGTTTGCATCCGGGGAGTTCGATCTCGTGTTTATGGACGTGCAGATGCCGGAAATGGACGGCTACGAAGCCACCATGGCAATCAGAGAAGCTGAAGGCCCTGATCGGCGTACTCCCCTCATCGCGTTGACAGCGGGCGTCGTGCAGGGCGAGCGCGAACGGTGCCTCGACGCGGGCATGGACGACTACGTGAGCAAGCCAGTCGATCTCAAGCGTCTCGAGGAGGCCCTGACGAAGTGGCTTCCCGCCGGAAAGGGCGACGCCTGAGCAACGGGCACCCCGGTTTGGCCTTTGGCCCTCTCGGTGGTATACTCTGCTCGTGCGCGTTGTAGTCGACTACGGTCTCAACACCCCTCTTGCGAAACCGCCGATTGCGCAGTCGCCCCGCGGTGCCGCCGCCCGTCCCGACAGCGGGACTGCGGCCGGGGCTGACGGCACAGACGGGGCGCAGACGGTAACCCGGCGCGAGTCGGTAGTGGTCGTGAACTTCGGGCCTGCCCGCGAGGACGCGGCCGCGCGCGCGGAGTCCGGCCTCGGCGGTGCGCGGGCATCCGGGCCGGGAACCGGCGTCGGGGAGACCGGCGGCCCAGGCGCCGGCGGCGCCGAGGGCATCCCCATCCCCGGCACTCCCTACGAGCTCACGACCTCCGAGGATGCGAAAGCCCGCGACCGGGCGGTCCGTGGCCACGAGCAGGCGCATCTGCTGTCGCTCGGTCCCTATGCCGCCTCGGGGGTTACTCTCAGCACTCGTCTGGGTCCCGACGGGGAGCGCTACGCGGTCGGCGGGAGCATCAGGGCCGACCTCTCGGAGGTGCCCGGAGATCCGCGGGCGACCCTGCGGAAGGCCAACGCGGTGAGACGGGCGGCATTTGCACCCGGGTCTCCGTCGAGCGCCGACATGCGCGTTGCCGCTGACGCCTACCGCCTTGCTCGCGAAGCACGGGAAGAGCTCGAGGCGCAGCGGCTCGACCGAAGCAGCTGACCCGTGATGTACGGCGCCGCGGGGCGGAAGCCGACGGGCGCTTTTCCCCGGCACGAGGACGCCGACACTCTACTCCTACAATCTGGTATATTAACGACACATGGCATCGACACAGGACGACAAGAAGATAATCTACACCATGCACCGCGTAACGAAGGTGCTCGGTACAAAGACAATTCTCAGCGAGGTGAGTCTCTCGTATTTCTACGGCGC
Organism: Spirochaetota bacterium; assembly: GCA_009908925.1. GTDB lineage: Bacteria > Spirochaetota > Spirochaetia > DSM-27196 > PWMO01 > JAAAOH01. The sequence continues at coordinate 12,857 of JAAAOH010000092.1, forward strand.
AAAGATCGGCGTCATCGGTCTCAACGGCTCGGGTAAGTCGACGCTGATGCGCATTCTCGCGGGCGTCGACACGGAGTTCAACGGCGATATCTCGGTTTCGCCGGGATACTCCATCGGGTTCCTCGAGCAGGAGCCGAAGCTCGAGCCGGGGCTGACCGTGAAGGAAGCGGTCGCCGAAGGGGCCAAGGAGATCACCGACCTTCTCGCGGAGTTCGAGCGGGTCAACGAGGCCTACGGCGATCCTGACGCCGACTACGAGAAGCTCGGCGAGCAGCAGGCGGAGATACAGGAACGCATCGACGCCGTCGGCGGCTGGGATCTCGACGCCCGCCTCGACATGGCAATGGATGCGCTGCGATGCCCGCCGGGCGACACCCCGGTGGACGTGCTCTCGGGCGGCGAGCGCCGCCGCGTGGCCCTTGTGCGGTTGCTCCTGCAGCAACCCGATATCCTCCTTCTTGACGAGCCCACCAATCACCTCGATGCCGAGTCGGTGGCGTGGCTCGAGAAGCATCTGCGCGAGTACGCCGGAACGGTGATCGCCGTGACCCATGATCGCTACTTCCTCGACAACATTGCCGGCTGGATTCTCGAGCTCGACCGGGGTGAGGGCATCCCGTGGAAGGGCAATTACTCATCCTGGCTCGAGCAGAAGCAGGAGCGTCTTGCCCACGAGGAAAAGGGCGAGAGCCGTCGGCGGAAGCAGCTCGAGCGCGAGCTCGAATGGATCCACATGACGCCGAAGGGTCGGCACGCGAAGAGCAAGGAGCACATAAACCGCTACAACGAGCTTCTCTCCAGGGGTTCCTCGCAGCGTGAAAAGACTGCCAGCCTCACGATTCCGACCGGACCGCGGCTCGGCGATCTCGTTATCGAGGCCGACGGGCTCACCAAGGCCTATGACGAGACGCTACTCTACCGGGACCTCAGCTTCCACGTGCCGCCGGGCGCTGTGGTCGGCCTCGTCGGTCCGAATGGTGCCGGCAAGACGACGCTGTTTCGCCTCATCGCCGGACAGGAGGAGCCAACCGACGGCAGCCTGCGGGTGGGGGACACCGTCCGCCTCGCCTGGGCCGATCAGATGCGCGATTTCCTCGACGGAGAGAAGAGCGTCTGGGAGCAGCTCTCCGGTGGGCACGATGTCATCCGCCTCGGCGGCACGGGCGATGCGCCGGCACGAGAGGTGAACTCGCGGGCGTTCTGCTCCTGGTTCAGCTTTTACGGCGCCGATCAGCAGAAACTCGTGAAGAACCTCTCCGGCGGCGAGCGGAACCGGATCAACCTGGCAATGATGATCAAGGAGGGCGGAAACGTCCTGCTTCTCGACGAGCCCACGAACGACCTCGACGTGAACACCCTCCGCGCCCTCGAGGAGGCAATTGATGAGTTTGCCGGCTCAGCACTGGTGATCAGCCACGATCGCTGGTTTCTCGACCGCGTCTGCACCCACCTTCTGGCTTTCGAAGAAGACGGCGTGTTCTGGTATGACGGCAACTGGAGCGAGTATGCCGAGCATCGGCGGGCAAAGTACGGCGATCGCGCGGATCGCCCGCACCGCTTCGTACACCGGAGCCTTACCCGGTAAGGTCCGGTCGCCCGTTCTCAGGGCACGACGACCGTGTCGCCCGGCTGCAGCGGCATGTCCAGTGAGTGGTCGCCGCCGAACACCAGCGCCTCGATGTTTACCCGCTTGAAGGTGCTCCCCTGCCGCTGAATCCGCGCAAGTGACAGGGAATCGGGGCTGACCGTGACCTCGCTCACGTTCGCCGCCTGCCGTCCCGGTCGGAGCAGCACGGCCTGCATGACGGTAAGCAGCGTATCGCCGTCACGAAGCCGGTGTCTCAGCGTGGAGACCTCGGTGCCGAAGCGTATGGAGACATAGACCACCGGGTTGTTCTCGCGCACGCTCGGCACGTATATGCTGTCCTGATCCCGCAACTCGGGCGGGTGTCCCCGACCGGAGTCGAAGGTCCGATACTCGTCTTGCGAGCCGGGCTCCTCGCCGAGACTGGTGATCTCAACGTTACTGAGGTCGGCGTGGGCCGTAGGCCCGCCGGCAAGCAGGCCCATGAGCTCGTCGAAGCCCTCTTCCGGCAGGAGGTCGTAGCGGCCGGGGCGCCGGACTTCGCCGGCGACTGTAACGCGGCGATCGGAGTATGGCACGGTGATTCTGTCCCCCGGGCGCACCAGGGGATCGTTGTCGACGTTCCCGAGTCGCTCGGCGGCGACGAGGTCGTAGACCTCACGGCTGTCGTCGCCGTTGCTGCGTGCGACCGCCCGCCTCGACGCCTGCTCGGCGAGCCTGCCCTCGAGGACAGAGCTCAGGTGCGTCAATCCCCAGGCGTCGATCCAACCCGCCCGCTCAACCGCCCCCGAGACGAAGACCCGGAACAGGCCGACGCTCACGAGGTCGAGCTGGGGGTAGGCGGTCGGGTAATTCCGTCGAACGGTCGCTTCCACCTTCGTGCGGAGCTCCGGCAGTGTCAGATGCCTCGCGTTGACGCTGCCGAGGTGGCTCAGCGGCAGGTCGTATCCGGCATCCACCGTGAAGGTGCCGGTCGTCTCCACCCCGGAGGGCAGCACGTAGACGAGCCGGTAGGTGTCCCCCGGCGTCACGGGATACGCCGGAGACGAGATTGCGAGAGTGACCCGAGTATCAGGCGGCGAGAAGTCGGTATCGCGGCTTGTATCTACGCCGTCTCGCATATCCTGCGCCGGGCATACGAGCGCTAAATTGAGAAGAAGAACGGCAATGAGCAGTCGCGATGGCATCGGTGCACGCAGGGGTCTCTACCCTTGCTACTTACTCTCTAAGCTGCGCCGATGCGGAAGTCAAGTGATGTTTTCGAAGAGGCGCATCTGCTTGATGCCGGGGGTGTTCGAGCGGATCTTCGTTTCTCGCTTTCCATGATCCACTTGAACCCTGATGAGCAACGTACTACTATCTCGATAGCATGCCTACACCCGGCGGTGGCGAGACACCGGTTCGAGCCGACGATGCTGAGTTCACCCGATTCCTTTCGCGTCAGACAGACAGGCTTGCCGGTCTCTGTGAGTTTGCCCAGCGATCGAGAGAGGTGCCGGAGTTCCCCTGCCGGGACTTCCTGAGTCAGCTCAACCGTGAAGCCACTCGCGTGGAAGAACTCGTCGATGCTCATGGCGCGCAGACCAACGAGAAGTGGTTCCCCTTCCGGGAAGTCATTGCCGCCGCGAAGCTCTTCTCAGCGGTAACTCATCAGGTGCTCCACATACGCGACGGCATGTCGCGCTACCGTCTGCTCGGGGTCGACAACGACCTCAAGGCTGCCACCGCTCATGTAGTGGACGTCATGCAGGACGCGATTCTCATCGTCTGCGATACGGTCCGCGCCGAGCTTGGCCGATGTGACCTGGGAAGCGACAGCGACTACGAGTTCGAGCCGTGCGTGAACGAGATGCTACCGTTTCGGCTGGAAGCCGACCGCACCGTGCGCCACACCGAACGTGTAGGAGAAACGGTGGTCTACCTTGCCACGCAGTTCCTCAACCTCTCGGAGGATACCGATGTGCGCGAGGTGGTTCGAACCCGCAGCGCAGAGTCCTACGACGCATTCATTCCCGAGCCCATCAGCGAAGAGCGCCTGCGCATCGTGGAGGCCCGATTTCACAATCTCCAGTCGATGTATGATACCTACATCTTCGAGTCGGATATCGAGGAGCAGAACGGCGACCTGCCCATACTCCGTGGGCATATCAGCCTTATTTACCACCTTCTCGCGGTGGCCACCGACGTGGTGCACTACTACGTGCGCCACATGAGCTCGCTGCGCCGCGATACCTTTCTCAACACCCGGTTCCCCATGGCGCCGGCCGCCCTGTGCCGACTGCTCTTCGACTATCCGCTGCACTACTCCCGTCTCTATCTCGATTCGGCCGTGCAGCTGTGCCAGTCGATGATACGAGCCTATTCGGAGCAAACCAGCGTGGAGGTGCCCATCCCGAACTACCGTGGCTTTCACGTGCGCCCCTCGACCCTCGTTGCGAAGATCGTCGCTCACTACGGAAGCCCCGTGACGATGAAGCTCGGCGAGGAGGAGTATGATGCGGGGTCCTCGCTCGACCTCTTTCGGGCAAACGAGGCGATAAACGCGGCAAAGCGTCGATACATTGCCGATATGCTCAACAGACGGCCTGAGCTTCAGGTGAAGGTCCCCACGGACCGCGAAGAGCGCACGCGGGAGCTGCAACTGCTGTTCGTGCAGCTCATGAACGAGGGGAAAATCGTTCTCTACGATTCACGCCTGTCCTTCGATGAGATCAAGACTGATCCCCAGGCAACGCTTGCGGAGTTTGCTGCACGGTACGTCGTGCACCTCATGTCGGTCGCCAAGATGGACATTCGAAGCGATATTGCAGTCACCTTCACGGGAGACAGCCGTGCGGTGAACGACCTGCGCACACTCGCCGAAAACGGGTACGGCGAGGACGACATGGGAAACAACATCATGCTGCCCGAGGAGCTCTCCTACCTTTCGCGATAGGGGGCGAACTCCGGCCTTTTCTCTATGGCCTCCGCATACTCTTGGGGCGTCATCCTGTCCCGCTCGAGCATGATGTCATAGTAGCTCTTCATACGAACGAACCAGCCGTCGGTGATCCCGCCCCGCTCGTAGTACCAGTGGTAGCGCCTCGGAGCGGGAAGGATGCTCGCGAGAAACGTAGCCTCGCCGGCGGTGAGATCAGCGGCCGAGGTGTCAAAGTAGTAGCGGGCGGCGTCACGTATACCGTACACTCCGGGACCGAACTCAGCGATATTCAGGTATATCTCCAGAATCCGATCCTTGCTGACCGGCACCTCGTGCTCCATGAGATACACCAGAAACACCTCTTGCAGCTTTCTGGCGAAGACCCGGTCATCGTCGAGAAACAGCATCTTCACGAGCTGCATGCTGATCGTGCTTGCCCCGAGTACCACTCCGCCCTCGTCGAGATTTCGAACTGCGGCCTGTGCCATGGTGCGGAAATTGACGCCGTTGTGGTAGTAGAAATCTCCGTCTTCGGCGGTAAGCACGGCCCGCGCCACCCAGGGCGACATTCCATCGAGGCGAACGTAGGCGCCGGTGTGGTCCGGCGGTGCCGCCGCCCCGTCCCCGGTGGAAGCATCAGTAGTCCCGCGGGCCCCGGCCGCGGGGGTGACGGTCTCGCTGTCGTCTCCGCCGGTTTCGGCGCCCTTCGGCTCCGCCGGTGGAATCCGTACCCGGCGCACATAGTCGATCTCGGGGGCTCGTATCGTGTGCAGGAATGACCCGTTCAGGCCGAAGGGGCTCACCGACTCGTCTATATGCGAGACGTCGAAATCTCGGAGCTCGGTTTCGGCGTTCCATTGGAGACCGCCGGGGTCATAACGGGGCACGCCGAGGTCGAGGCGCCAGCGAAAGCTCCCCTGCACCTCCATCGTGTGGAGAGGTCCCTGAAGCGCGCGGGGAACGGCAGCGTGTATGCGGGCGGTTGAAGTCGGCGGGAGGTCCAGCTTCAGTTGAATGATGCGCGGGAGAAAGGCCGGCGCCCCGGACCCCGGGTGTGCACCGCCGGTGTGCAGGCCCCGTAACCGCGCGTTGAGCCCGAAACCGACTCCGTTGATCGAGGCGTGGCCGTCGCTGATTGCGAGCTCGCCGCGCGGGAAGCGGCGCCTGATCGAGGCCGGCACCGACGTCGGGATCTTTGCGGATGCGACGTGTGGCGCGTACTCGGCCGCGAAGGTATAGCTGATATCGAGCGGGCGGATGGTGTCCGGCGCAACGACCGGTGCCCCGATCGCAAGATCGTGGAGCTCAACGCTACCCGAGAGCCGGAGAGGACGTGCGGGAGAGATCCGAGCGGAGAGAGATGCCGATGTGGTGCCCGAGGTCAGGGATGCAGCGGGCAGGGTGATGCGGGGAAGCTCGACACGCTCGAGCTCGAGGGTGACATCCGCGATTCGCTCGCGGTACGCGGCGGTCAGCCCCGCCGAGATCGCCTGCCGCGGCGGCGAGCCCGCCGACAGTGTTTGTTGCGATGAGCCGACTGCCTGCAATCGTATGACCTCGCCGTCCTCCTCGTGGAGCATCCCCAGCTCATCGAAGCGCAGGCGGTATGCCTCGGATCTTGCCGTTGCGGCGACCACGATGCCGATGTTTTGCGCGGTTATCGCCTGCGGGATGAGCTGCCGCTCGGCGAGCGTTTCGGCTGTAGTCCAGACCGCCCCGTCATCTATCGGCACCGGTGTTCGCGCCCCCCGTCGGAGCCGGAGCAGCCCGCGAAGGTCCACGTCGACATCGACGACTTCCGCGCTCGCGCGAAGCGCGGGGTCAGCCGTTGAAATGCCGATGTCCTGCAGATGTATCCCGCGGAACGGGCGCAGTCTCGCCGATCCGATGCTCAGGTCGTAGCCGATCGTGCCCGCCGCGGCTGCTTCGAGCCGGTCCACGGCCGCGGGAAGAATGACCGTGTTCACCACCCGGAGCAGAATGAGGGCGAGCACCATAACGAGAACAAGCGCCGCCGCGACACCGACGAGGATGCGTCGCATGAAGCAGCGTACCACAGGCGCAGGCCGAGCGGAATCCTTTCGTTTTCACTCTGATGAGTCAGACGTCGATGATCTTCGTGTCGCCGAGTAGCCTGAATCCCCGCAGCACCACGCGCGACGCCCGAGCGGGCCGTGCCGGAGCTTCTCCGCCGTGTTTCTCCAGTTTCCACCGGGCGTTTCGCCGCCCGCGCGCAGTCCTCGCCGGCCCTCGCTTGAAGTCTCCGAGAATCACGACCCGTTGCTCCACAACCTCCGTCCCCGCAGGAACCCGAACGACGACATCGCCGAGGGCACCGTGATCGGTGACGACGACGGTGTCCCGGGGACCGAGATCGGTGAGATCGATCCTCGTATCGCCGAGGAGACAGAACACATGCATCGCGCCGCCGCGGAAATCCGCGAAGGCGATTTCTCTATCCCCGAGAACCTGAACCGCGGTGCCGTGGTCTCCCTGCTCGGTCGGAAACGACGACGGGGTGGGATGCGAGCGCGCCGGCGCTACGGGCGGTTGCTCGCCGGTGTCCTGCCGGCCGCCGAATCCTTCGATGCCGAAATCGGGGACGTCCGCCATGACGCGGGCGATCTCCTGCACCGTTTCGGCGGCGTGGATATCCCCGGTGCGCCGCTCGTAGTCTTCGAGCTCGAGATCATCATCGGCGTAGGCGCGTGCGAGCCGCTCGAGCGCAGCACGCCGCAGCTTCGGCAACCCGTATGTCTGCGGGAGAGATTTCTCGTCGTCACCCATGGTCACCTCCGTCCGTGCTTACGCGCCGGCGCGCTCAGCCCCCGATGACCGCGAGGAGCACTCCTGCCGCCACCGCCGAGCCGATGACTCCGGCGACGTTCGGACCCATCGCATGCATGAGCAGGTGGTTCTTCGGGTTTGCGGTTAACCCGACCTTGTGGGCAACCCGCGCAGCCATGGGAACTGCAGACACGCCTGCCGCGCCGATGAGCGGGTTGATGGGTTCCCGCGAGACAAGCGCCATCAGCTTGGCAAGTAGCACACCGGCTGCGGTCCCGACAGCGAACGCTGCCAGTCCCAGCGCGAGTATACCCAGGGTTTCGACCCGGAGAAAGAGGTTGGCGGCGAGTTTCGAACCGATGGCCAGGCCGAGGAAGATCGTGACGACGTTTATGAGCTCATTCTGCGCCGCCCGCGCAAGGCGATCCGTCACGCCGGATTCACGCACGAGGTTCCCGAACATGAGGGCTCCGATGAGCGGAGTTGCACTCGGCAGCAGTAGAATGCAGATGCCGAGAACGGCCAGCGGAAACAGAACCCGCTCGAGGCGGCTCACCGGGCGAAGCTGCTTCATCACCACCGTACGTTCTTCGGGGCTGGTGAAAAGGCGCATAATGGGCGGCTGTATGATGGGAACGAGTGCCATGTAGGAGTAGGCTGCAACAGCGATGGCTCCGAGGAGATGCGGCGAGAGCTTTCCGGCAAGGAAGATGGCGGTCGGGCCGTCCGCGCCGCCTATGATGCCGATGGCCGCGGCATCGGCAAGCGTGAAATCGAAGCCGAGATACTGAGTGAGCGCGAGCGCGCCGATGAGCGTGGCAAAGATGCCGACCTGCGCCGCGGCGCCGAGAAAGGCGGTCTTGGGATTGGCGATGAGCGGGCCGAAGTCCGTCAGCGCGCCGACGCCCATGAAGATGAGCAGCGGAAACAGGCCCGACTCGATGCCGAAGCCGTAGATCTGCCCGACGAAGCCTCCCGATGACTGCACGAGATGCCGAACCGTCTCACCGGTTTCCGGGTTCACCGCACTCACCGCGAGGGTGGTGACCTCCGTTATGGCCGCGGTCGGAATGTTCGCGAGTATACCGCCGAAGCCGATCGGGACCAGCAGGAGCGGTTCGAACTCCTTTGCGATCCCGAGGTATATCAGCACGAGCCCGACGACGATCATGATGATCTGGCCTGCCGAGAAGCTCATGATGCCGGTCGTATTCCAGATCTGAGATAGCGCGGTGGTGATCTCCATCGATTACCGTCCGATCGTCACGAGGACCTGCTCGGCAGCCACCTGATCGCCGGGAGACGCTTTGATCTCCTGCACGATTCCGCCGGCAGGTGCCGGGAGGGGGTTTTCCATCTTCATGGACTCGAGCACCAGCAGCACGTCGCCCTCCTGGACGCTGTCACCCACGCCGACGTTGAGCCGCAGCACGATGCCGGGAAGCGGGGCGGGAACCAGGACCGTCTCAGCGGTCGCAGCCTGAGCACCCTGGGCGGCAGGTGTGCCTGTGGAAGCAGTCCCGCCGGCCGGGGCTCCCGCGGTGCCCGCGGCGGTCGTCCCTGCGGCGCTGCCGTTGCCGGGGGCGCCTCTCTCGGTCACGTTTATGGCGTAGGGTGCGCCGTCGACCATCGCAGTATCTCCGTCAATGCGTACGGTATAGCCGCGGCCGTTTATGGTGACGGTGTACGTGTCGCCCGCCTCGGCGGCATCGGAGTTGTCGGCGGCAGCGGGGCCGGCAGCCACTGGGCCGGCCGGTTCCTTCGTTTTCTTCCGAATATTGGCAACCGCCTCACCCTTGAGAAAGGTAATGCCCTTGTCCTTACAGGTTGCGGCTATGAACACGTTCTCATCCGTATGGGGCAGCCCCGCCTCGTCGAGCATGGCCTTTGCCGGCTCGACACCCTTGCCCGGGTCGGCGTCGTTGAGATCCACGGGCTTCTCGGTCGTCGGCTCGAGGCCGAGCTGTTCCCGGGCGAGCTCGACGATCTCCGGGTCGGGATCCTCAGGGGTCTTCCCGAAGTAACCGAGCACCATCTTGCCGTAGCCCTCTGCAATCTTCTTCCATGGGCCCACCATGACGTTGTTGAAGGCCTGCTGGAAGTAGAACTGGCTGACCGGCGTCACCGATGTCGCGTAGCCGCCGCGGGCGACGACTTCCTCCATGGCCGCGGCGACCTCGGCGTAGCGGTCGAGGATGCCCGAATCGCGCATCATCTGCGTATTGGAGGTAAGCGCACCGCCCGGCATGGGAGAGAAGGGGATGAGCGGCTCGACGGACTTCGCCTCTGGCGGCATGTAGTAGTCGGCCATGCATTCCTTGAAGACTTCCTCGGCTTCGCGGACCTTCTCGACGTCGACCTCGAGCTCGAACTCCGTCCCGCGCAGCACTTGCCACAGCGAAATGATGTCGGGTTGTGAGGTGCCGCCGGAGACCGGCGCGAGTGAGCAATCAACCTGATCCGCACCGGCTTCGATTGCGGCGATGTAGCAGGCGATACTCGTGCCGGCGGTCTCATGGGTGTGGAAGACGAGCTTCGTCTCCTCGCCGAGCATCTTCCGCGCGCGCGCGATTGTTTCGTGCACGGTTCGCGGGGTCGCTGTTCCCGAGGCATCCTTGAATACCACCGAGTCATATGGGATGTCCGCGTCGAGAATTTCCCGAAGCGTGTTCTCGTAGAACTCCGCGGTATGGGCGGTGCCGGCGATGCCGGGTGGCAGCGCCATGAGCGTAACTGCAACTTCGTGGTTGAGACCGGCGTCGTGGATACTCTGCCCGCTGTAGATGAGGTTATTCACGTCGTTGAGCGCATCGAAGTTGCGGATGGTCGTTATACCGTGCTTCTTGAAGAGTTCCGCGTGGAGCTTGATGATGTCACGGGACTGTGATTCCAGCCCGACGACGTTGATGCCCCGACCGAGCGTCTGCAGGTCCGCCTCCGGTCCCGCCGTTGCTCGAACACGGTCCATCATCTCGAAGGCATCCTCGTTGCAGTAGAAGTAGAGCGACTGGAACCTCGCGCCGCCTCCGACCTCGAAATGGTTGAGTCCGGCCTCCACGGCCGCCTCCACCGCGGGTAGAAAATCATCGGTGGCAACCCGTCCGCCGTACACCGACTGGAATCCGTCGCGGAACGCTGTTGTCATAACGTGGATCTGTTTCTTCATTGTGAACCTCCCGGACGGCGCGATCGCATTTGTGCACGCGCCGCCGCTACAGCCGCAGCGATCTCGGCTTCCCGACTGCCGCCTCCCGGCGCAGCCGCTGCCGCGGGCGGTCCCGGCAACCGCCGCGCGATCGCCGAGATCAGATACATCACGAGAACGAGAAGCGAGAGAAAGAGAAAAACGACCACAAGGCCGATTACCGCGAGCACTGCTCCTTCCGCTATCATGTCATCTCCAAGGGGTGCTACAGACTGTCGGTCGTGCTGAAAATGTAACACCATTCGAACATGTGTTTGAATGGTGTAACGTCGTCCCATTGTTGTTCGAATTGACGGTGATGTCAAGATCTTTGCCCCGGCGCCCGAGGGCCCCCGGTGCGCCGGGGGCCCCGCGGTCGGCGTCCGCTGCCCGCCGGCAACCCGACACCGGCACCGTCCGCCGCCGTTTGACCGGTCCCCGCAATTCGCCGATATTGGTGAAGTGGCGCGTCGCGGCAGCGAAACCAACGGATATTTCGAGCTCGAGTACAGAGACGGCTTCGCCTGGCTTACCGTCTATCCGCCCGAGGGCCAGGGGCACCCCGTCTACTACGAAGATGTCCGTAACCGCATGCGGCTCCTCGACTGTCCCAAGGTCTCCTACGAGTCCCTCATGGCCGTCATCGACGAGGCGGCCGGCGAGCCGAGAAAGCTCGTGGAGTGGCCGGATGGTGCTCGGCTCGCGTCCTCGATCCGCGCGGAAATCACCGCCGACCTCATGTCCGCCGCGGTCTTCGTAACCCATCCAAAAAAAGGGGCGGCTCCGCCGAGGGTAGAGGATATCACGACGGAGCTCGAGCGTGTAGGAGTCACCTTCGGCATCGACTCCGGCCGCATCCGACGGGTGCTCGAGCAACAGGACTACGACCGCTGGATAACGGTTGCCGAGGGCCGCGAGCC